>DASSLE010000162.1:0-9475 GCA_035689725.1 Pseudolabrys sp. | reverse complement strand
CCGCGCCGAGGATGCTTTCGATGTCGTGATCCCGTCCTTGCCGGGTTATGGCTTCTCCAGCAGGCCAACCGGCACCGGTTGGGACCCAGACCGCATCGCACGAGCCTGGGCTGAACTGATGAAGCGCCTCGGCTACACCCGCTACTTCGCTCAAGGCGGCGACTGGGGCACGCCCGTCTCCAGCGCGATGGCGCGCCAGAATGCGGCGGGCCTCTTGGGCATCCATATCAACTTGCCGGCGACGGTACCGCCCGAGGTGGCCGCAGCGCTCGGTGGCGGACCCGTGCCGGCTGGACTCTCCGAGAAGGAGCGCGCGGTGCTCGAGGCGCTCATGGCGAATGCCAAAAAGGGGAATTCAGCGTACTTCACGATGATGACCGCGCGCCCACAAACTGTCGGCTACGGCGCGACGGACTCACCGGCCGGCCTCGCGGCATGGATACTCGTGCATCCAGGCTTCGCGCAGTGGGCCTACGGGAAAGATCCCGAAAAATCGCCAACGAGAGACGACGTGCTGGACAACATCACATTGTACTGGTTGACGAACACGGCAACCTCGGCAGCGCGGTTGTACTGGGAAAACGGCGCGCGAGGCAGCGTCATTGTTGCAGCCGCGCAAAAGACCGACGAGATCTCGCTCCCGGTCGCAATCACGGTGTTTCCGGACGACGTCTATCGAGCCCCAGAGACATGGGCCCGGCGCGCCTATCGCAAACTGGTCTACTTCCACGAGGTCGATAGGGGCGGACACTTTGCCGCCTGGGAACAGCCGGAGCTTTTTAGTGCCGAACTCCGCGCCGCGTTCAGGCCGCTGCGTCATCCATGAGTCGAAATGCCTGAAGGGAGCGACGGATGAAACGGATCGTTTTCGCGCTCGTTGCCACAGGCGCGCTGGCCAGCATGATCGCCTATATGGCTCCGGCATCTGGACAGGCCGATGGAGAGGCCGCTCCGATCTACGAAATCAAAATTCCATCAGGATACCGTGACTGGCGCTTGATCTCCGTCAACCACTTAGCAGGCGGCAACTTGAAACAGATGCGCGCTCAGGTGGGCAACGATATCGCGATAAAAGCCTTTCGGGAAGGCAAGGTCCCATTTCCGGACGGCACAATCATCGCCGCGCTGCATTGGACTGAGGCCTCGTCGGACGAAAACAACAAAGTCTTAGCCATCGGCTTTCCCGGCGCCGGCCTCCAATCTTCCGTTGCTGAGTCTCCTGTGAATGTTCAGTTCATGGTCAAGGATTCAAAAAAGTACGCTGCGACTGGCGGGTGGGGATTTGCCGACTTCAAGGACGGCAAACCTGGTAACGAGGCGCTGCACAAAACTTGCTTCCCCTGCCACGAGCCCGCAAAAGATCGCGACTATGTCTTTACTCGCTACGCGCGTTGAAATGGTAATCGTGGAGAGACAAGCGCGGCAACACCGATCGAAATCCAAAGGCATCCGTCGATGAAAACAAGCAAGCTCTTGATCGCCGCGGTGCTCGCCATCGCAATCGGTGCACCTATTGTTAGCTTTGTAGGGGACATCAACATGGCGCAGCCGACAACAGCCACGGACGAACGGGCGGCATTTTTTCACGGGCATGCTGCCAGTCCTGCTGCCAATCAATCTGGGCTCGCCTCCCTTGAGCGCGCGGATGAATGGCTCAATTCGCCGCCGCTGACGGCGTCCGCCTTGCGCGGAAAGGTCGTCCTCGTCGATTTCTGGACCTATACCTGCATCAACTGGCTGCGCACGCTTCCGTATGTCCGCGCGTGGGCGCAGAAATACAAAGACAAGGGATTGGTTGTAATCGGCGTCCATACGCCGGAATTCCGATTTGAAAAGAACGTCGACAACGTCCGCCGGGAGGTTAAGGCGCTGCGGGTCGATTACCCCGTGGCCGTCGACAGCGAGTACGTCATCTGGCGCGCCTTCAGCAACAATTATTGGCCGGCGCTGTATTTCGTCGATGCGCAGGGGCGCGTCCGGCACCATTATTTTGGCGAGGGCTCGTACGAACAATCGGAAATGGTCATTCAGCGCCTGCTCACCGAGGCCGGAGCCAGTGGCATCGGCGACGATCTGGTGTCTGTCGATCCGCGCGGTTTCGAGGTGGCCGCCGATTGGGCGAGCCTCAAGTCTCCGGAAAATTATGTCGGCTATGAGCGTACCGAAGGATTTGCGTCACCAGGCGGCGCGGTCCGCGACAAATCTCGCATGTACGAGCTGCCCGCACGGTTGCGCCGGAACGATTGGGCGTTGTCCGGCGATTGGACGATAAAGCGAGACGCCGTCGAACTAAACAAGCCCAATGGCCGCATCGCGTACCGCTTTCACGCGCGCGATCTCAATCTCGTCATGGGCCCGGCGGCACCTGTAACATCTGTGAAATTCCGTGTGCTGATCGATGGACAGCGGCCAGCCACAGCCCACGGAATTGACGTTGACGAACAGGGGAACGGCACAGTGAGCGTGCAGCGTCTGCACCAGTTGATCCGGCAAACCGGACCCATTGCCGATCACCAGGTTGAAATCGAGTTTCTTGGGCCCGATGAGGCTTTTTGCTTCACGTTCGGCTGAACCCAAGATGAATCTGAAAGCACCGCAATAACCCAAAGCGGACATCGGCCCAGCTTTTACGCGAGTGCCAAACAACTAACCGAGCCCCAAGTGGGGTTGGCACATTTCAACGAAGAGGAGACATGCAATGAAGACGCAACCAGTTTCCGAAGTTATCGACCCCGATCTGCGCCAGCTCTTGAGCACTTCCGCGATGGGAATCGTCGCCATTGCCGTCGCGGGCACCATGCTCGCCACGAGCGCCTTCGCCCAGAGCGCGAGGGAGACCCGCGGCCCGACACCGTACTTCGCCGTCGAGAACGAGCCCGCACCCAAGCTGATCGTGGACCCTGCGCTTCCCGGTCCGCTGGCCCTGGGCGTGGTCCAGATCCAATACCGGGTGGAGAACGTGCGCATCGTACCGGTGTTCGGGGAGGCCGCTCTCAAGGTATCTCCACGGGTCGGGCATCTGCATATAACCGTCGACGACCTGCCCTGGTTGTGGGCGGACGCGAGTGATCTCAATACAATCGACATGGCCGGGGTGCCGCCGGGCCCACACAAGGTGAAGATCGAGTTGGTCGACGCTAACCACAACGTCTTCCCCGGACAAGTGGCGACGGTGACGTTCACTGTGCCCGCGCAGACAAAATGAATCACAAGGGACTGGCCGCAACTAGCGCGGCCTGCCTGAGCATCTGGTGTTTTGGTCTCGAAGATTCCATCGGGAGTTTTTGCCATCACCGACGAGGTGATCGAGTGAACAGCGTGATGTCCGCTTCTGGCCCAAAGCGGACATTTACGCCGAGATTACGCGCCCAAGGTCCAACTCCATAGTAATGTGACAATCGGGAAGATCACGGTGGAAAGTGTTAGCCGGAATTGGTCCGTTCCTAACAATCGGACCGGGAGGTTCACCAATGGCCACTAAAGAGATAAACCAAGGTCGTCGCTATTTCGTTAGCGCCGCTGCCGTGACGGCTGCGGCCGCTCAGTTCGGCATAGTTAATTTTGCTGAGGCACAATCGAGCACTACAACACAACTGCCTCTGATCAAGCCTGGAACGAATACTTCGTACGCTCCGCTCAAACAGATCGATGCTGGTGTCCTGAAAATTGGATACGCCGACGCCGGTCCCGAAAACGGGCCGGCAGTAATTCTACTCCACGGCTGGCCATACGATATCTACAGCTTCGTCGATGTCGCCCCATTGTTAGCATCGGCCGGGTATCGCGTGCTCATCCCATATCTGCGCGGCTATGGTTCGACCCGGTTTCTTTCGAGTGAGACCTTCCGCAACGGTCAGCCTTCTGCGCTCGCGGTCGATCTCAAGGACTTTCTTGACGCTCTCAAAATCGAAAAGCCGGTTCTTGCCGGTTTCGATTGGGGAGCGCGGACCGCCGACATCTTCGCGGCCCTGTGGCCAGAGCGCAGCAGGGCGTTGGTTTCAGCCAGCGGCTACCTCATCGGAAGTCAGGAAGCGGGCAAGATGCCGTTGCCGCCGAAGGCCGAACTGGAGTGGTGGTATCAGTTCTATTTCGCCACGGAGCGTGGCCGTATCGGCTACGAGAAAAATCGGCACGACTTCAACAAGCTAATCTGGCAGCTCGCCTCGCCGAAGTGGCAGTTCGATGACGCCACATATGACCGCAGCGCGGCCGCCTTTGATAACCCGGACCACGTCCCCATCGTGATCCATAACTACCGCTGGCGGCTCGGCCTGGCCGAAGGCGAGACAAAATACGACGATCTGGAAAAGCGGCTGGCTACAGGTCCAGTCATCACGGTGCCGACCATCACTCTTGAAGGCGATGCCAACGGCGCACCACATCCGGAGCCCAGTGCCTACGCAAAGAAATTCTCGGGCAAATATGCGCACCGGACGATCAAAGGGGGCATCGGGCATAATCTGCCCCAGGAAGCCCCGCAGGCCTTTGCCGAAGCAGTAATCGGCGCCACCGAGCTTTGAATGGTGCGCTCGCCCTGCGGATCGGCTCAGCCATTCCACGGGCCAGTGAAAAGGAGAGCACTATGGCTTTTGCCATTAAAATCAACGGGAACATGCATAGCGTTGATGTCGACGGCGACACGCCGCTCCTGTGGGTGTTGCGCGACGTGCTCGGCATGACTGGCACGAAATTCGGCTGTGGCATGGCGCTTTGCGGAGCTTGCACCGTGCACGTCAACGGCGCCCCCACGCGTTCGTGCGTCACACCTGTTGACAGCATCGGCACCTCCGAAATCACAACGATCGAAGCGATCGGCAAGACGGCAGCGGGAGCCAAGATCCAGAAGGCCTGGTTCGACCGCGAGGTCGTTCAATGCGGTTACTGCCAGTCGGGCCAGATCATGTCAGCGACCGCGCTGCTTGCAAGCAATCCGCATCCGACCGATTCCGACATCGACAATGCAATGTCCGGCAACATCTGCCGCTGCGGCACCTATGTCCGCATTCGCGAAGCGATCAAGCAGGCCGCGCAATCGGCCGGACAAGGAGGCTGACGATGATCCTCGGTCACCTCACTTCCCAAGCCGCCAGCCTTGGTCAGTCGCCGTCAGAAAACGGCCTGTCCCGGCGCGGGTTCTTGCGGGTCGGAGCGGCCGCCGGCGGTGGCCTGATGCTGAGCCTAAGTTTGCCGTTCGCAAACGGCCAAGCCGAATCGCGTGACGCCGATAAGTTTGTGCCGAACGCCTTCATCCGCATCGATGGCGACGGACGGATCGTCCTGGCCATGCCCTATGTCGAGATGGGGCAAGGCACCTATACCTCCATCCCGATGTTGATCGCCGAAGAGCTTGAGGTGGACCTGAGTCAGGTGCGGCTGGAACATGCTCCGCCGAACGAAAAGCTCTATGCCAACCCTTTGTTAGGCGTGCAGGCAACAGGCGACTCGACCGCGATACGCGGGGCTTGGCAGCCCCTGCGCCAAGCCGGTGCAACTGCCAAGACCATGCTGGTGGCAGCTGCGGCAAAACGCTGGAATATCGATCCGGCGTCCTGCCAAGCGCAAAACGGTGAAGTGCTTCACGGGCTGACTGGGCGAAGCATCAAATATGGCGAACTTGCCGCCGACGCTGCTCGTATGCCTGTCCCCAAAAGCGTGACGCTCAAGCAGCCACAGGATTTCAAGCTCATCGGCACTCCGGCCAAGCGTCTGGACACGCCGGCGAAGCTCAATGGAACGGCCATCTATGGTATCGACGTTCGGCCGCCGGGCGCGAAGATCGCGACCCTAGCGCAATCGCCCGTCTTCGGCGGTCGCGTGAAGCGTGTGGACGATGCGGCAGCCAAATCCATCAAGGGTGTGCGTCATATCGTGCGGCTCGACGACGCCGTCGCCGTCGTGGCCGATCATATGGGGGCCGCCAAGAAAGGGCTCGCGGCGTTAGTGATTGAGTGGGACGATGGTCCGCACGCCAAGCTCACCACAGAAGACATTGCGAGCGAGCTCGAAAAGGCAACACACAATTCGGGGCCGGTTGCGCAAAACATCGGTGACGTCGAAAAGGCCATGGCGAGCGCCGTCAGGAAGATCGAGGCGACCTACCAGGTACCATTCCTCGCGCACGCGGCAATGGAGCCGATGAACTGTACGGTTCACGTCCGCAACAACGGCTGCGAAATCTGGGTCGGCACTCAGGCCATCGCGCGAGCCCAAGCCACAGCGGCAAAAATTACAGGCCTCCCGTTGGAGCAGGTCGTGGTCCATAATCACCTGCTCGGCGGCGGGTTTGGTCGCCGACTCGATGTTGATGGCGTCACTCGCGCGGTTCAGATCGCCATGCATGTGGACGGTCCGGTGAAGGTCGTATGGACCCGCGAGGAAGATATCCAGCACGACATGTACCGGCCCTATTGGTTCGACCGGATCTCTGCCGGTCTCGATGAGAAGGGAACGCCGGTTGCCTGGGGCCATCGCTTCGCGGGCTCCTCGGTCATTGCGAGATATCTCCCTCCGGCGTTCAAAAATGGTCTCGACCCGGACACGACCGAAGGCGCGATCGATCTGACCTATGACCTCCCGAACCTGCACGTCGAGTATTTGCGGGTCGAACCTCCCGGCATTCCGACTGCCTTCTGGCGCAGTGTCGGGCCGTCGCACAATGTCTTTGTCACCGAAAGCTTTATGGACGAACTGGCGGCGGCCGCGAAGCAGGATCCGGTGGCGTACCGGCTGGCCCTCCTCGACAAGACGCCCCGCGCGAAAGCCGTTCTCGAGCTTGCCGCGGAAAAGGCCGGCTGGGGACAGCCTTTGCCTGAAAGGGTCGGTCGTGGCGTCTCCATCCAGTTCGTCTTCGCTTCCTATTTGGCGCAGGTTGCTGAAGTCGAAGTGTCGAGGGACGGAGCGGCTCGTGTCCGGCGCGTCGTCTGTGCGGTTGATTGCGGCACTGTGGTCAATCCCGACACCGTCCGGGCGCAAATCCAGAGCGCAATCATCTTCGGCGCCACGGCCGCGCTTTATGGCGAGATCACCCTCAAAGACGGTCGTGTCGAGCAAACCAACTTCGATACCTACCAAATCCTGCGCATGAATGAAGCGCCGGCCATCGAGGTCTATATCGTTCAGAGTTCCGAGCCACCCGGCGGGATGGGCGAGGCCGGGACCTCAGCGATCGTCCCCGCGGTCACCAACGCGATCTTTGCAGCAACTGGCAAGCGTCTGCGAAAGCTTCCGGTCGACACGACGGCGTTGAAGCAGCCGCCATGACAGGATGTGCAAACGATCAGCGCAGTTCGGACGAAGAGTAGCCAACACTCGTTGGGTTACAAAGGAGGCTTAAATGATCCGCAAGGCAAAAGCGGTTTGGCGCGGCACCGGTCGCGCCGGCAGCGGCAATCTTTCCACCGATTCCGGTGTGCTCGCGCAGACCCCATATTCTTTCAGGACCCGGTTCGAAAACGAGAAGGGTACCAACCCCGAAGAGCTCATCGCCGCGGCGCACGCCGGTTGCTTCACCATGGCGCTTGCGTTTGGGCTCCAGGCCGGCGGCTATACCCCGACTGAGCTGACCACCGAGGCCGTAGTCACACTTGAACCAGAGGGCCAGGGATTCCGCATCAGTGGGTCGGCTCTGACCCTGCGCGCCCAAGTGCCCAATCTGGACGAAGCCGGGTTCACTCGAATGACCGGCGATGCCGAGAAGAACTGCCCAGTCTCGAAGGTGCTCAAAGCCGCGATCACATTGGACGCAAAGTTGATTTGAGGCATGGAAAGGCCAGGCTAGTCGCGCAGGCTTTCACGAAAGGGACAAATCGGCGGAGGGAAACCTGATGCTTGATCGTAACGTTTCGTTTTCCCTCGCCATTGGGATTCTGAGTTTCGCTGCTACTTTTAATCCCACGGTTGCGCAAGTTACTGCGCCGCCACCGGCAGTTTCTGTGGTGCCTGTGGTCAGTCGTCAGATAACTGAGACCGGTAGCTTCATCGGCCGGGTAAGCGCGATCAACAAGGTCGATATCGTTGCTCGCATCCGCGGCTTTATTGAGGAACGCACGTTTGTTGAAGGACAGCAGGTCAAGGCCGGCGACCTGCTCTTTCGCATAGAACAAGCGACCTACAAAGCGGCGGTAGAGCAGCAGCGAGCCAATCTGGCCAAGGCAAAAGCTGTCGAGGTCAACGCCGCATTGCAACTTCGGCGAGCCCAAGCGCTCGTTCGCGATCAGAACATTGCTGAGGCCACGGTCGATCAACGGCGGGCCGATCATGCGGCGGCGCAGGCGGATGTGATGCAAGCCCAAGCGGCGCTCGATCAAGCGGAGATTAATCTTGGTTATACGGAGATAAAATCGCCGATCGATGGCCGAATCGGACTTGCACAATTCACGGTGGGCAATTTAGTCGACCCATCGTCGGGAAAACTTGCGACGATCGTCAGCCAAGATCCGATCTATGTTATCTTTCAGCCGAGCCAGCGCGATGTTCTCGCCTATAAGCAAAGAGTCGCCGAATCGCCGGATAAAAATCGACATTTGACCATTCATATCAAGCTGCCAAATGGCAAGAGTTATCCAACCCCGGGCCGTAGTAACTTCCTAGACGTCCAGGTTGACCCAAACACGGACACTGTCGCGGTGCGGGCGCAAGTGCCGAATTCAGAAGGCCTTCTCGTCCCCGGCGGAGTGGTTGGCGTCACCGTAGAGCGCGGCGCTCCACATTCCGCGCTCACAGTTCCACTATCCGCAGTTCAACTGGACCAAGCCGGGCGCTATGTGCTGGTAGTCGACGAAGCCAATAAAGTCGAACTGCGGCGCGTGACGACGAGTGTCGAGCAAGGCAAAGACGTCGTGGTGAGCAACGGTCTGAAGGAGGGCGAACAGATCATCATCGAGGGAATACAGAAAGTGCGCCCCGGTCAGGTTGTTACCACGAGCACCTTGCCGGGAAACTAAATAGATGTTTTCCAACATCTTCATCGACCGCCCGCGGCTTGCTTTCGTCATCGCCATCGTCATCACATTGGTCGGTATCATTGCGCTTACGGTAATTCCGATCGCGCAGTTTCCCGATATCGTCCCGCCACAGGTTACTCTGACAGCGAATTATCCGGGCGCCGACGCCGAAGTGGTCGAGACCACGGTTGCACAGCCGATCGAGCAACAAATCAATGGAATAGACAACGCGCTCTATTACCAGTCGGCGAGCGGCACCGACGGCAGCTACAATCTGACGGTGACATTCGCGCTCGGCACCGATCCCGACATCAACACTGTCAACGTGCAGAATCGGGCGAACCTCGCTATCCCGCAGCTGCCAAGCGAGGTCTCGCGCACAGGTCTGACCATTCGCAAGAAATCAGCCGCTTTGCTGCAGATCATCAACATCTATTCGCCAAAGAAGACCTATGATGCGCTCTATCTCAGCAACTACGCGACGATCAACATCATCGACACGCTGGCGCGCATTAAGGGCGTCGGCCAGGCGA
>DASSLE010000161.1:0-12324 GCA_035689725.1 Pseudolabrys sp. | reverse complement strand
CCTTGCTGCCGTCTGGCCGCGGTACAATCGACACCGGCGTCCAAAGCCCGCTGGTGCATTGCTCGGGTGTGATCGCGGCAGCCAAGCGCTGGCCGATATCAACGCCATCGCCGCGGTTGCCTTCGTAGCTCATGGAATGCGCGGGAACTGGCCGAGGCATGAACGCCTCGCGGAAGCGTTGATTGCGCGTAGCCGCCCGTCGCCAGCACGACAACTTTGCGAGTCCTCACCAGGATTTCTTTTCCGCCCGCGTCAGGCGCGCGCCGCTGACGCCACGCCGGTCACCGGTGACATCGACAATCGACGCGTCGAACAGGATCGGCACCTTGCGTTTGCGCAAACTGTAGAACAGCCGGCCGATGAGCGCATTGCCCATCATGATACGCGTACCGCGCTGATATTTCAGGCGGTCAGTGAGATATCGCGCGAACAGTTTTGCGGAATAAATAAAATTAGCAATCGAGTTGAAACGGCCGATAAGCCGTGGAATGTCGGTCTTGCCGACCATCATGCCGCCAAACACCATGAACTCTGGCACCGGCGGACGAATGCGCCGGAATTCCGCACCGAGGAGCCGGCCGTCAAACGGCTCTGGCACTATGGCGCGGCCGGCGACGGCAGCTCCCGGCATGTTGCTGCGGTAGTCCGGGTGGGTTCCGCCGGGAAGGAATTGCACGTCGGTGCGGGCACACAGGTAATCGATCGCCGACGGTCCGGTTTGAAGATAGGCGTTCCGCAGTTCGCGATTAATGGTCTCCCCGATGAGCGCGTTCAGGTAAAGATCGGCCTGTTCGTTGCTATCACTGAAACCGGCCGCCCGGCTCTGACTGTTTCCCGGAATCCAAAGCGTACTAGCAGAGGTCGATCCAGTGCCCGCCAACCTGGTCGGACTTCTCGCACAAGAGCACTTCGAGACCCTCGAGCGAGGCAACCAGCGCGGCGGTCATGCCTGCCGGTCCCGCGCCCGCGATCAGAAGATCGACTTCCCGGCCGGCGTCCGCATCCATTGCCGCATTAGACATCGCCGGAGGATGTCATGCTGCAATGACGCTGTCATCTGGCCGCCTGGCTGCGCACGAGCGCTAACATCAAATGCCACAATTGCGATTCGCTCGTCGTTTAACGTCGCCTGAATTCATTTGCATCAATCACAAAAATTGGATCACGGCGTCCTCTGATCAGAGGGCGTCTCGAAATCGAAAAGCGGTCATTCAGATTGAGCCGGCATTCATAGGCACATCGTTACGTTTTCTAAATATGACGGCACCCGCAAATGTCTGCCGCAACATGGTCACGGGCTGCAACGCGCGGGCGACAGATGTCGCCTGCGTTTGCTTTTTAGCATCACCCCTCACCTCAACTCCGGCGTCGTCCTGAAATACTTCGCGTGTTCGATGAGCGCATAACGGTCGGTCATTCCGGCGATATAGTCGGCGATCCTTCTAGCGCGCACCACAGCGTCTGTAACGCCGATCCCCTCACCCCACTCCACCGGCAGATCGGCAGGCGCCGCCGCATAGTGCGCGAAAAGATCACGCACAACGCGCTCAGCATCTGCCATCACGTGCATCACGCGGTCATGGCGATACATACGTGGGTATAGAAAACCCTTGATGTCACGGTCAGCCTTTTCCATCGCGGGTGAAAACCCCACTACCGGCCGCGGCGCCTCGCGCACGTCGGCCGCCATGCGCGGCCTGACCATCGCGACGCGCCGGCCAGTTTCGGCAATCACGTCTTCGATCATACGCGTGATAAGCGCGCGCACTGTCTCATGCACGCGCCGCCCCGCCTCGAGGCCGGGATGCTGCGCGTCTATCACGCTAAGAACATTTCCGACCAGCGACACCGCGGCGATATCGTCGAGTGTAAACAGATTTGCGCGCAGACCATCGTCGATGTCGTGGGCGTCGTAAGCGATATCGTCCGACAAAGCAGCAACTTGGGCTTCGGCGCCCGCATAAGTCCATAATTCCAGATCCTGGATCTTCGAATAAGCGATGATCGGCGTCGGCACGCCATGCCTGGCATAGCGGCCAACGGCAACGCCTTGCCGGTCAACCATCGGCCCATTGTGCTTTACCAAGCCTTCAAGCGTTTCCCAGCTTAAGTTCAGACCATCGAAAGCGGCATAGCGGCGCTCGAGGTCCGCCACAATGCGCAGGGCCTGGGCGTTGTGATCGAACCCACCGAAGTCGGCGAGGGATTCATCAAGCGCGCGTTCGCCGGCATGTCCGAACGGCGGGTGACCAAGATCGTGAGCAAGCGCCAGCGCTTCGGCGAGATCCTCGTCGAGCCCGAGTGCGCGCGCGAGCGAGCGGGCAATCTGAGCGACCTCGAGAGTATGCGTTAGCCGCGTGCGATAGTGATCGCCTTCGTGATAAACGAACACTTGCGTTTTGTGGGCCAACCGTCTGAACGCAGCGGAGTGGATGATCCGGTCGCAGTCCCGACGGAAGGCATTGCGGGTCGGGCTCGCCGGCTCAGCCCAGAGCCGCCCCCGGCTTTGCGCCGGATCGGCGGCGTAAACAGCCCGTTCGCGTCCAGTTTCGATCGCCATTGCCCGCATTGACCTCACTGGCCCGCGCACTTAACTATCCGTTGGGCTATCTGCCAATAGGATGGACCTGAAAAGGCAAGCAATGAGCGCGAGTATTACGGTCAGCGAGCGGGCTGCGCGGCGGATCGGCGAAATCCTCAAGGGTGAGCCGACCGGCACCATGCTTCGCGTTAGCGTGGAAGGCGGCGGCTGCTCCGGCTTTCAGTACAAGTTCGATATGGAGCGAGCCAAGACAGACGATGATCTCGTCATCAACCACGACGGCGCCGTTGTGCTCATCGACCCCGTGTCGGTCAACTACATGGCCGGTTCGGAGATCGATTTCGTAGACGATCTGATCGGTGCCTCATTCAAGGTGAAGAACCCGCAAGCAAAAGCGTCTTGCGGCTGCGGCACCAGCTTCGCGCTCTGACCGATTATTCCGCTGCAACAGCAGGTGGTGCTTCTTCGACTTCCGCCAGCTGCGGCTCCAGACGGCGCTTAAGCATCCGGTCGATGCGATCGAGGTAGAGATAGATCACTGGCGTGATGTAGAGCGTCAGCAACTGCGAGAGCACCAGCCCGCCAACCACCGCAACGCCGAGCGGCTGACGCAGTTCGGCGCCGGCGCCCGTGCCGAGCGCGATCGGCAACGTGCCGAAGATCGCTGCAAAGGTCGTCATCATGATCGGACGGAAGCGTAATACCGCGGCCTCGCGGATCGCGGCTTCCGCCGAGAGGCCAACACGGCGGCGCTCAATTGCGAAGTCGATCATTATGATCGCGTTCTTTTTGACGATGCCGACCAGCATCACAATGCCAATCATCGCGATCACCGACAGATCCATGCGAAACAGCATCAGTGTCAGGATTGCGCCGATGCCTGCGGACGGCAGGCCGGAAATGATGGTGATCGGATGGATGAAGCTCTCATACAGAATGCCGAGCACAACGTAAGCGGCGAAAATCGCGGCCAGGATCAGGATACCCTGCCCGCGCAATGAATCCTGGAACACCTGCGCTGTGCCCTGGAAGCCCGTGGTTATCGTCGCCGGCAGTCGCTCTTCGCGCTCCAGATTCTGGATGGCATCCACTGCTTGGCCGAGCGAGAAGCCTGGCGCGAGATTGAATGAGATCGTCACCGCCGGCTGCTGGCCCTGGTGATTGACCTGCAATGGCCCGACGGTACGCTCAAAACGGGTGACCGCCGAAAGCGGCACCGTGGTGCCATTCGTTGTCTTCAGATAGACGCGTGCCAAATCATCCGGACCGACCTGAAACTCAGGCTGGGTCTCGAGAATAACCTGGTAATAGTTCACCGGGCTGTAGATGGTTGCGACTTGCCGGGCGCCGAACGCGTTATAGAGCTCTTGCCGGACCTGGTCGACTGTAAGCCCGTAGACTGCCGACTTCTCGCGATCGACCTCGATCGTTATCTGCGGATTGGTGACATAGAGGTCGGTCGTAACGTCTAACAGACCGTCAATCTTGGAAACCTTGTTGCGCAGTTCCGGCGCAAGTCGGTAGAGCGTCGCGGTGTCGTTTGATTGCAGCGTGTATTGATATTGGCTTTTGGCAAGCTTGCCACCGAGATTGATGTTCTGGATCGGCTGAAAATAGATCGCGAGACCGGGCACCACATTGGCCGCCCGGCGCAGACGCGCCAGGATGGTCTGCAGATTATCGCGCTCGCCGCGTGGTTTTAACGCCACCAGCATGCGCCCGCTGTTGCCGACCGAATTGGGGCCGCCGGTGCCGACCGTGGAATTCACGTAGGCAATCGCGGGATCTGCGCGCACGACGTCAGCGACCTGGCGCTGCAGCTGAGAGATTGCGGGGAACGATATGTCCGTCGCGCCCTCCGTGATCCCAATGACGTAGCCAGTGTCCTCCGTCGGAAAGAACCCCTTGGGTACAATGACATAGAGAACGATAGTGGCGAAAAAGGTGCCGAGCGTGATCAACAGCATGATTGACTTGAAGGCGAGCACCCGGTCGAGCGTCCATTGATATGTGTTGAGCATCCATTCGAAGAAGCGCTCGAAAACGCGCAGCAAAAAGAATTGTTTCTCGCCCTCACCGTGATGGCTACCGAGCACGCGCGCGCACAACATTGGCGTCAGCGTCAGCGACACAAAGCCGGAGACTATGATCGCGACAGCGATCGACACCGCGAATTCGCGGAATACCCGGCCGACCATGCCGCCCATCAACAATACGGGGATGAACACAGCGATCAGCGAGAATGTAATCGACACGATGGTGAAACCGATCTCGCGCGAGCCTTTCAATGCCGCCTCGAACGGCCGCATACCGCCTTCCACGTGGCGCACAATGTTTTCCAGCATCACGATGGCGTCGTCGACAACAAAGCCGACCGACAGCGTGAGCGCGAGCAACGTCATGTTGTTGATGGAGAAGCCGAAGGCATACATCGCGGCAAAAGTGCCGACCAGCGACACCGGCACTGCTAGTGCCGGAATAATGGTGGCCGAGACTTTTCGCAGGAACAGGAAGATCACCATGATAACGAGCGCGATTGCGATCGCCAGCGTCTCCTGCACGTCGGTCACCGCCGCACGAATGGACAGCGAGCGGTCAAACAAAGGCTGCATCTGGATCGAAGGCGGCACTTGCGCGCGCATGTTCGGCAGGCTTTGGCGCACAAGGTCGACAACCTGCACAGTATTGGCATCCGGCTGGCGCTGGATCGCAAGCACGATGGCGCGCGCATCGTTGAACCAGGTGGCGATCTTATTGTTCTCGACGCTGTCGATCACGCGAGCAATCTGGTTTAGCTTGATCGGAGCGCCGTTGCGGTAGGCCACAACGACATCGCGATAGTCGTCCGCATGCGGCATCGCGCTGGTGGCTGCCAGGATCACACTTTGTTTGGGTCCGGTCAGGACACCGACCGGCGTGCTCGAGTTGGCCTTGGCAACTACACTGCGCACGTCTTCGAGCGCGATATTGCGGGATGCCGCCTCAGTCGGATTGACCTGTACGCGAACAGCGAATTTCTGCGCACCATAGACCAGCACCTGCGCAACGCCCGGCAATTGTGAAATCTGTGGCGCCAGGACGGTCTCGGCATAATCGTCAACTGTCGACAGCGGTACGGTGTCGGACCGCAAGCTGACATAGAGCACTGGAAAGTCGCCCGGATTCACCTTGCGGAATGACGGCGGTATGGTCATTTCGATTGGCAACAGGCGGGCCGCCGTCGCGAGTGCGGTCTGCACGTCGAGCGCCGCGCCGTCGATATTGCGACCGAGATCGAACTGGATGGTGATCTGCGCCAAGCCGAGCGAGGATGAGGAATTCATCGACGAGATGCCGGAAATCGTCGACAATTGACGCTCGATCGGCGACGCAACCGACGACGCCATTGTTTCCGGACTAGCGCCCGGAAATTGCGCCGTGATCTGAATGGTCGGAAAATCCACCGCCGGCAGGGCCGCCACCGGCAGCAGCCGATAGGCGAACACACCGAAAACGATCAACGACGCCGTCATCAGCGTCGTCAGCACCGGCCGGCGAATACAGGTTTCCGAAATATTCATCGCTCAGCTACCCGCCACCTTCGGTGTGCGTATGTTGACGCGAGTGCCGCTCGACAGAAGCAACTGCCCCTCTGTCACAACGATCTCGCCGCCGTTGAGGCCCGAAGCAATCACACTTTCGGTCCCGACTTGGCGCTCAACATTGACTGCCTGGATCTGAGCTATGTCGTCTTTGATGACGAATACGAAGGTGCCGGTCTGGCTAACCTGCACCGCGTTTGAAGGCACCACGACGCCTTCTTCATTTCGCAAGGTCATATCAGTGGTGACCAGAGTGCCGGGCCAGAGTAGCTCGTCCTTGTTCGGCATGGTCGCGCGCACGGTTGCCATACCAGTCGCCGAGTCTACCGTGTTCTCGATCATGGTGACCTGGCCGCTCGCGCGCTTTTGGTCGCCCGGAATGATCGCCTCCACAGTCGCGGTTTCGGCGGCTATGGCCTTCCGGATGTCGGGGAGAATTTTCTGCGGCACAGTAAAGGTCACATAGACGGGTACCATCTGATTGATGGTCGCCATCGCCGAAGTGTCGGCTTGGCGCACAAAATTTCCAACTTTGACGTTGGCCATGCTGATGCGGCCGGAAATCGGCGCGCGAATTGCACAGAAGCTGAGCTGGACCTTCAGGTTCTCAAGCTGCGCGCGGTTCGATTCGGCAGTCGCGCGCGATATGTTGACTGCGGTTTGCGCGTTGTTGAGCGTGACGATGGGCGTCGCGTTCCTGGCGACGAGATCAGTGTAGCGCTCGACATCCCGTTGCGCCTGCTCGAGTGATGCCTGCGCGCCGTCGATAATCGCCTGGACACGCTTCATGTCGGCCTCGATTTGCCGGCAATCGAGCGTGAACAGCGGGTCGCCCTTTTCGACGTGGGCGCCGTCGCGGAAATGGACGGCGGTGATTGTCGTATCGACCTGCGTCTTGATGGCGACGCTCGCGATGGGAGTAACACTCCCGAGGGCGTCGAGGCGCACCGGTATGGTTTTACGCTCGGCGATAGCGGTTTCGACCGCAACGGTCCGAGCCTGGGTCTGCCGGCCTGCGACCCCATCCGTGGTCCAGAACCCGCGCATGAGCACGGCAATGCCGATTAGGGCGAGAGCAGCCCCACCGATGAGCCATTTTCGCTTGAGCATTGGCAATTTATAGTCCGGACTCATGTGCGCCTGCCCGGACGCTCCCTAATCCGCGGAAGGGCTTGTTTTCATCAGTTTGAGGCCGCGTTGACGGCTTTCCTAGCATATAAACGTTTAACCGTGCATATACCTGCGCGTGTAGCCAAATACGGTGAATGCTGCATTATTCGCCTGCCCGGACGCCAAAAACCATGCGAATTGCCACCTGGAACGTCAATTCCATCCGACAGCGCCTGGACAACCTGCAAGCCTGGCTCAAGGAGCGGCAGCCCGACATCCTCTGCCTGCAGGAGATCAAATGCACGGACGATACCTTCCCGCGTGAGCCGCTGGAGGCGCTCGGCTATAACGTCGCGGTGCATGGCCAGAAGACCTTCAACGGCGTCGCGCTGCTATCCAAGCTCCCATTTGACGAAGTCGCCCCGGGATTGATTGGGGATGACGCCGACGTGCAGGCCCGCTTTCTGGAAGCGATCGTTTCGACCAAGACGGGCGCATTGCGCGTGGTCAGCCTTTACTTACCCAACGGCAATCCGACCCAAACGGACAAATATACCTACAAAATCAATTGGATGAATCGTCTCATTAATTTTTCACATGAACGAATTAAACTGGAAGAGCCGATGCTGCTGGCCGGCGACTACAACGTCATCCCGACTGCGGCCGACGTGCGTCGGCCCGAGGCCTGGGCAAACGACGCACTCTTCCTCCCCCAAACGCGAGAGAAATTCCGCACATTGGTCAATTTGGGACTGACTGACGCGATACGCGCGGTGAGTGACGCGTCTGACCTTTACACTTTCTGGGATTATCAGGCTGGCGCCTGGGCCAAGGATGATGGCATTCGCATCGATCACCTGCTGCTGTCGCCGCAGGCCGCCGATCGCCTGATCGATGCGGGTATCGATCGGCATGTCCGCGGCTGGGACAAGCCCTCCGATCACGTGCCGGTATACGTCGATCTGGATATTGAAGGACGCTAAAGCGGCGCCTACTCCCGCCGCGTCTCCAGCCAATGGCGGAGATAAACGGCGGCCAAAGCGCGCTCGTCCTCGCTCGCCTGCTGCATGGCGCTGTCATAAAGCTTGGTGATCCAGGCCTGATCAGTGCGCGCGCTGTCCTTGGCAAGCGCCAGCCACATGAGCCCCCGCGCGGCCTGGCGTGGTACATGATCGCCCTCAAACAACATGGCGCCGAGCATCGCCTGCGCTTCGCATTGGCCTTTTTGTGCCGAGAGGCCGAACCAACGGGCTGCCGTGCGCGGGTCTCGCGGAGCGCCGGTGCCGTTGAGATAGAGCCGCGCCAGATAATATTGCGCATCGGGATCGCGGAAGTAGGACGCAGCATAGGCAAACATCTCACGCGCGCGCTGAGGATCGGCCTTGATGTCGGTCTTCGGAATGCCCTCGAGGTAATAGTGCCCGAGCGCAACGAATGCGTTGGCGACAAAGCGCGCCTGCGGCGTGTCAGGATTGTCGTCGGCATGGCTGTCCGCAATGCGGCGGAAATAATCGAATGCCTTGAGATCGTTCTGCACGACGCCATCACCTTCGGCGTACATGCGCCCGAGCTTCCACTGTGCCAGTGCGTGGCCCTTCTCGGCGGCATATTCGAGCGAGTTCACGGCCTTGATGGTCTCGCCAGCCTTGAGCCAATTCGCACCGGAACGGAAAGCTTCCATCGGCGACATCGGCGGCGGACCCATGCCGTCAGTCTTGCTGCCATCGAGCGCAAGCACCGGCGCGGCGGCCATCAGGCCGGCGCCGATCAGCAGCGCGCGCAGCAGATTCTCAAATGTCCGCATAACACTCTTTCTCAGCCGCGCCGCCCGGGTGTGTCACCGCGCCATTGACGGCGGAGCCCACCTGCTGGGCGTATTTCCACAAGTAACCGGATCCGAATTCGCTCTCGCGCGGCTTCCACTGACTCTTGCGCTTCGACAGCTCATCGGCGGAAAGCTTGACGTCGAGTGTGCCTTTCACCGCGTCGATCTCGATGATGTCGCCGTCGCGGATCAGCCCGATCGGGCCGCCGATCGCAGCCTCCGGGCCGACATGGCCGACGCAGAAACCGCGTGTGGCGCCAGAGAAACGTCCGTCAGTGATCAGCGCGACTTTTTCGCCCGCACCTTGTCCGTAAAGTGCGGCCGTCGTCGAAAGCATTTCGCGCATGCCGGGGCCGCCGCGCGGTCCCTCATAGCGGATCACCAGGACTTCGCCGCCTTTGTATCTGCGGTGCTTCACCGCATCGAAGCAGGCTTCCTCGCCGTCGAAGCAACGCGCCGGGCCGCTGAATTTCAACGTCTTCATGCCGGCGACCTTCACGATCGCGCCTTCGGGTGCGAGATTACCTTTGAGCCCGACCACACCGCCGGTCGCCAGCAGTGGCTTGTCGGCCGGGCGCACGACATCCTGATCCGGATTCCATTTCACGTTTTTCATATTTTCGGCCATCGTGCGGCCAGTTACCGTCAGGCAATCGCCGTGCATGAAGCCATGATCGAGCAGTGTTTTCATTAAAAGTGGCACACCGCCAGCTTCAAACATATCCTTGGCGACATAACGGCCACCCGGTTTCAAATCTGCGACATAAGGAGTCTTTTTGAAGATTTCGGCGACGTCGAACAGATCGAACTCGATACCGCATTCGTGTGCAATCGCGGGTAGGTGCAGTGCCGCATTGGTGGAACCACCGGTGGCGGCGACAACAGCGGCAGCATTTTCCAACGCCTTGCACGTAACGATGTCACGTGGGCGAATATTTTTGACGATCAGGTCCATGATCATCTCGCCCGCCAGCGTGCAGAACTTGTCGCGCATCTCGTAAGGCGCGGGCGCGCCGGACGAATAAGGCAATGCGAGGCCGATGGCTTCCGATACCGTCGCCATGGTGTTGGCGGTAAATTGCGCGCCGGATGCGCCGGCCGACGGGCAGGCGTTCTGTTCGAGCGTGTACAGATCGGCATCGGACATCTCGCCGACCGAATGCTTGCCGACTGCCTCGTACACATCCTGCACGGTGACTTCCCTGCCCTTGAATTTTCCGGGCAGGATCGAGCCGCCATAGATGTAAATCGATGGCACGTTGAGGCGGCACATCGCCATCATCATGCCGGGCTGCGACTTGTCGCAGCCCGCGACGCCGATCAGCGCATCATAGGCGTGGCCGCGCATGGTGAGCTCGACGCTGTCGGCGATTACTTCACGCGAGGGCAGCGAAGATTTCATGCCGGCATGGCCCATGGCGATGCCGTCGGTGACGGTGATGGTGCAGAATTCGCGCGGGGTGGCACCGACGCTGGCGACACCCTTCTTGACCGCCTGCGCCTGGCGCATCAGGGCGATGTTGCAGGGTGCCGCTTCGTTCCAGCAAGTGGCGACGCCGACGAAGGGCTGGTGGATCTGCTCCGTGGTCAGACCCATCGCGTAATAAAACGCGCGATGCGGCGCGCGATCCGGCCCCTCGGTGGCGTGCCGGCTCGGCAATTTCGACTTCAAACTGGTTTTGGCGTCCATGGTCCTTGTCGCCCGGCCCCGGTTACCGTTGCCGGGTGGCCCGCCGGCGTCTTTCGAGGCGACACCGCCTCGGGCGGGCCTCGATGTCGTTGAATGGTATGGCCGAATCGCGGCGATTGCGGGTGCGATCCGGCACTATGCTTAAATGTTCCAATAGTGTTGCAGCTCGGACACAGTCATGAGCGCACGTCATTGCCCTGTAGTCGTTCTTTCGTGTCCCCCAAATATGAGGGAATGGCACGCCAAGCTGCGCAGCCATTGTTCTTTCATGCCGCGCTCCCTTTCTAGAAAGGCGGGGCGCCTCTCGGCGCACCATCGCGGACGTCTTCCTTACGGCGTCGGGCCACGCTTTGTGGGGGATAATCTGGTTTCACCTTTGCCCCTGCCGGCCTGCCGCTTGCGGGTGGCCGCAACCGGCAGAGCCACGGGCAAACCTGGCCGGCCGCCGGCAGCTAGCTCCTGGCAGGCGGCCCGTCGTGGCCACCGCACGGAGCCCCGGCGGCACCCGAGTGCCGGGGAGCGTTCGTCTCCCGCCCGCGGGCGTCGCACCCGACCCCACCCGCATCACGCCTCATGAGAACGCCGAACGCTAGCCGGTGGATAGAGGGCTGGGTGGAGAGTGCTAAACATCTCCTCCGCATGCCTGCACCCCCTCGCCTCCACCGCTCGTTCTTCGACCGTTCGGTGCACGACGTTGCACCCGAGCTCATTGGCGCAACGTTACTCGTCGACGGCATCGGCGGCATGATTGTCGAGGTCGAGGCCTATCACCAGACTGATCCGGCGGCGCATTCCTACGTTGGCCGCACCGAGCGCAATGCCGTGATGTTCGGACGGCCTGGATATGCGTACATCTACCGTTCGTATGGCATCCACTGGTGCCTCAACTTCGTTTGCGAGGAAGAAGGCAGCGCCAGCGCAGTGCTGGTCCGCGCGCTTGAGCCGACGCAAGGTTTGACGACAATGCGACGACGGCGCGGCTTGCGTGAAGAGCGTGCGCTATGCTCGGGCCCGGGGAAATTGTGCGAGGCACTTGGCGTCACCCACAAGCACAACGGCTTGCCGCTTGACCGCGCACCGTTCGAATTGCGTGCGCGTGGCAAAATAGCGGGCATCGTAACTGGTGTGCGCATCGGCATCACCAAAGCGGCGGACAAGCCGTGGCGCTGCGGACTGGAAGGATCGAAGTTTCTGAGCAAGCCGTTCAAGGTTTAATGCGGAACGCTGCATTGAATCCGAGTTCGCGCTTGGCCTTCTCGTTCGAAACGGCACCGTCGTCTTCAGCAATGTTGTAGATACCGGGTGTACCTTTGCTCACAGCCAGAACAGCTGCATGCGCCGCTGCATCAACATGCAGCGCGGGCTTTGCGCGCTTCTCGTTTTCGAACCATGTGCCTGGCCCATACAGAAACCCGTAGCGCAGCACTATCCCTTCCGGCCGGCTGAGCGTCGTCTGTTCGAGCGCAACCACGGCGTCAATGGTACGCTTGCGCGCGCCCGTTGCAGTGAGGTCGAGCGGATCGTTTTCGGTATGCGCAGCCATACCTGGCGCGTAGATGAAAGCGATGCTCTGCGC
>DASSLE010000160.1:0-3957 GCA_035689725.1 Pseudolabrys sp. | reverse complement strand
CACATCAGGCTTTATCGTCTTGTCGGCGCGCACATTCAATTGTGTCTTCGCGCCATCCTCCGGCGCTCCGGCCCAATACTATCAGGGCACTGTGCACCGCTTCGGAGCCCAAATCGGCGTTACCAATGATGTAGCGTTGGGGTGGGCCGTCTTCGCAGCTACCTCGCGCGTGGGCCCGGGTGCACTGGCGGGCGGTTATGTTGGCGTTTCCGGTGGGGCAGCAGTGGGCGTCGGCGTCGGGGCCAACGGCCTCGTCGGTGGACTCAACAACTCATTCGCGCTTCAGCCAGTGAGCGTCGAGGGCCAAACCGGGCTCAATGTGATTGCCACCGTGACCGGGCTCGATCTCCAGCCCGTTCGGCCTGTCCGTCATCATCGGCGCCATCGTCGCTAGCACTAATAGCGAGCCCATCTTCCGATAGGAAGAAATGCCCCGCTGCCTGGCTTCTCGACTGGACGGTTGTCTGCTCCTGAGGCCCGGCGGCGCCGCATGGGTCTCCCCGCGGTGCATAAAGCGCAAGCCGCGATCCGGCGCTCGCGTTCTATATGCGCGCCGGCTTTCGGATAAATTTTGCCCACAGGCACGGCAATTTTGAATGCAGGAATGACGGTCCTGCGTGCGGCGCCGCCGCGCGCAGTTCCCGCCACCCAGCTGCTGATTGCCAACGGTTTTTCTTGCGTATGCTTATTCCATAACAATTTCGTGAGCGGTAACCGGAAAGTTGTGACTTCGGCGTGTCTTGAGAGCGAAGCGCCAATGTCTCACAAGGCGCGCCCGCAAGAAATTCATCTTGCCTCAAACACAATGGAGTTGACGCGTGAAGGTCGTCACTAGGTTCGTTTTTGCTTCTATTCTCGGACTATCAGCCGTGACCCCGGCTTTCGCTGCTGAGGAAGATACATTGCTGGAGCGCGCCCACGTCTCAACTATGGCCCCGTTTGCAGAAGCCGCTGTGGGCAAGCCCGTTAATACGCGCCGTGCCATCGATGTCAGGGCCCATGTGCCAGCCAGCGCGCCGGCTGGCGAGATGAGTGATTTCGGTATCGGCAGCCAGCGTTAAAGCGTTCCCTTCCCCAGCTTGAAGTTGACTGTCGAGAGGCCGCCTGCAACGGCGGCCTCTTTTCTCAGGCGGTAGAACTCGATCGATAGACAATCAGCGATCGCGGCCTCCCTTCCATTTTCCAAATCACTGCAAGTTGTGTGAGAGCGATCACACTCCGGCAGCACTCTATGATGCAAGGCTAGTCTCGAACCCGAAAGTCTTGCAGCGAGGAGCGGGGCATTTTGTATTTTCGCTTCGCCGATTTTGAAATCGATGTCGCGCGGCATGAATTGCGGCGGAAGGGCAAGGTCGTGCCGGCTGAGCCGCAAGTTTTCGATTTGCTCGTTCACCTCGTCCGGAACCGAAACAGAGTTGTCAGCAAAAATGAACTGATAAGTGCCGTATGGCGCGGCCGCGTCGTCTCGGAGGCGGCGCTCAGCTCGCGTATCAGCGCGGCGCGCCGTGCTATCGGCGACAGCGGGGACGATCAGGTCCTTATTCGAACGCACCACAAGCGGGGCTTCCGTTTCGTCGGAAATTTGGAGAACAACTCATCCCCTGACGCGCTTGCGGCGATTCCCGCACGAAAATTGGCTTTGGCCAGTGAAGCCGCAACAGCGCCGGCGCTCGTACAGGCCGAGAAGCCTTCCATCGCCGTCCTGCCGTTTAAGAACATGAGCAGAGATCCTGAACAGGAATATCTCGCTGACGGGCTCACTGAAGACATTATTACAGGGTTGTCACGCCAGAGATGGTTCTCTGTTATCGCTCGCAATTGCAGTTTTTCTCTTAAGGGTAAGGCGATTGATATCCGCAAGGTGGCTTGCGAGCTGGGCGTGCAATACGTGCTCGAGGGCAGTGTACGCAAGGCGGCCGACCGGGTGCGTGTGACCGCACAGTTGAGCGATGCCACAAAGTGTGTTCAGTTATGGGCAGACCGACACGATAGCGTGTTCGTCAGCATTTTCGACCATCAGGACGAAATCACCAATCGGATCATCGACTCGGTGAAGTCCCAGGTTATCAAGGCTGAGGCGGCGCGTGTACGGTGCCAGCTCCCGGAAAACATGGACGTACCGGACCTGGTGATTCAGGCGCTCCCGCATATGTGGCGTACAAGTGCGGAGGAACATCGGCTGGCGCAAGAGTTGCTGCAGCAGGCCGTCACACTCGACGCCGGGTATGCGCATGCACATGCGTTGCTGGGATGGACCTACGCGAGCATGTTCAACCTCGAATCGCACACGCCAATCGGCGAATTGACGGAAAGGGCACTCGATGCGGGTGCAAGGGCGTTAACTCTCGATGACCAGGAGCATTGGGGGCATCTTGTGCTCGGACTTGGCTACGCGCGGCGACGACGTCCTGAAGCGGCCGTGACGCATCTTTCGAAATCCGTTGACTTAAGTCCGAATTTTGCACTCGGCCACGCGGGGCTCGGCTATGCCTTTGCGTGCGGCGGTCAGCCTGAACGTGGTCTGAAGTCTTTGGCGCAGGCACAGCGACTTAGTCCGCTCGATCCGTTCCTCGCAATGTATGCGCCTGTCGTGCGGTATATGGCATTGTTTGCTCTTGGACAGTACGAAGAGACGCTAACGGTGTGCCGCGCTATGGCGGCACGCCACCCGCACCACGCCGGTGCCCGGCGTTTGATGACCGTGTCGTTGGGACTGCTCGACAGAACCGACGAAGCAAGAGAGTCGCTCGCGCACACACTTGCCCTTCAGCCCGATCTTTCCAGCGATCATGTCGCGAATGATACCGTTTACGCAGATGCATCTGACCGCCTCCGCTTTCTTCTGGGGCTTCAGAAGGCGGGCTTGAGGGACTAAGTGTCCTGTCCAGTATTCAAGAAATCTCAGAGAAAAATCAGGGCGTGGACTCCGGGTTTGGTAGGAAGGATATTAAACAGTCTCTTAGGCCGCTCCGGCTCAAGCGGTTCTGCTCCGTTGGAGAGATCCTGAATGAACGAGCGGTCGACCTTGATCTTGTCGAAGGGGAAACTGTGCAAATAGTCGAGTGACGAATAGCCCGTGTCGAAATCGTCGAGCGCGATCTGCACACCCATCTTACGGAGTTCGTGCAGGGTGGCCAAGGTCGTGAACGTGTTCTGGAGCAGGACGGTTTCGGTAATTTCAAGCTGGAGTTTTTGCGGCGACATTCCGGATTCATTCAATGCCGCGGTGACGCGGCTGTTCAATTGGGCCGGAGAGAGGTTGACCGCGACCTTGATGTGGTCCGGCCAGTCGACGGCTTCGTTGCAGTAACAGCGCCAAAAGGGTGTGCTCCGGCCCACGGAGTGTCGTGCGGGACAATCCCGCAAGACCCGACTTTATGAGTCGCTGAAGGGGCTTTGGTGGCTCGCCGAAATTCAATGGAAGCGGCACTACAATTGGGCGAAGGAGAAATGGAAGCGTCGGCCAATCTCGGCCGGCGGCGCACCACTCCGCCAAAGTCGCTTATCCACGAGTCGGCCTATTAGCGTGGCTGCGATTACGCGAGACGCCTGCCACCCGATGCGATACCAACGAGCTAGGCGAGGGCTCTGCCGAGTTCCCGTATTTGTCTGGGTGCGATATCATTGCAGCAGTGGAACTGTCTTCGGCGATGATGGGGATCGTAAGCCGTGTCCTTGAGAGCTTCGGGCATCCGACTTTTTTCGCAGGCGAGCAAATACGCAGCCGCAGCGGTCATTGTCATTTTGACCTTATCGGGCTGCAGCGAGCCTTGGGGGGATCACGTGGATGCAGATGTCGTCGCCTGCCAAGGATATGGATTCTACTATGGCACCCCGGAATACGATGAATGCATCAAGTATGTCGATCGTCGGCGGGCCAAGGGGGCTGTCCCTTTGGTCACTCCGGCGCCGTCACAAACACCAAATGTAATTTGCCAAACCCGGAGTTCTGGCATC
>DASSLE010000159.1:0-7652 GCA_035689725.1 Pseudolabrys sp. | reverse complement strand
ACGGCGGCTTTGGTTTCGCCGAGGAGTATGACGTCGAGCGCAAGTTCCGCGAGACGCGGCTCTATCAAGTGGCGCCGATCTCCACCAACATGATCCTCTCGTATCTGGCCGAGCACGTGCTCGGCTTGCCACGGTCATATTGAGATGGTGCTGCCGCTCGAAGGCCTGTTGGTCGTCTCGGTCGAGCAAGCGGTGGCGGCGCCGCAATGCACCTGCCGCCTCGCAGATGCCGGTGCCCGCGTGATCAAGGTCGAAAGGCCGGAAGGCGATTTCGCACGCGATTATGACCATGTTGTTCACGGCGAGAGCGCTAACTTTGTCTGGCTCAATCGTGGCAAGCAATCTGTGGTGCTCGATCTCGGCAAGCCTGAAGATAAAAAACTCCTCGAGGCGATGCTCGCGAAGGCCGACGTGTTTGTGCAGAACCTCAAGCCGGGAGCACTGGCGAAACTTGGCTTTCCGGGGGCCCGTCTGCGCAAGGACTATCCGCGGCTGATCTGCTGCTCGATCTCAGGCTATGGCGAAAGCGGTCCTTACGCGCAACGCAAGGCTTATGATCTGCTGATCCAAGCGGAGTCCGGCGTGTCATCCGTAACCGGCGGGCCCGAAGGGCCAGCGCGTGTTGGTGTGTCAATTGTCGACGTCGCCGCGGGCCTCAATGCCTACGAGGCCATTCTCGAAGCGCTGATCGCGCGCGCTAAAACGAACGAAGGTGCGGAGATTTCCGTCTCGATGTTCGATGCCATGGCGGAATGGATGACGGTGCCACTCCTGCACGGAGAAGGGGGAGTGCCATTAAAGCGCATTGGCCTGGCACATGCAGCGATCGCGCCCTACGGCGTGTTCAAAAGTTGTGACGGCGCTGATATTCTGATCGCCATTCAAAATGATCGCGAATGGCGTGTGCTGGCGGAGAAGGTGCTCGGTGATAGCGCTCTAGCATCGGATCGGAAATTTGCCACCAACCCGAAGCGTGTCGAAAACCGAGCAGAAACAGATGCCAAAGTTTCCGCCGATTTTGCGCGCCACGATGTCGAGGTGCTGATGAAGAAACTGGAATCCGCCGACATCGCCTTTGCGCGCGTCAATGACTGGGAGCTGTTGTCAAAGCATGCGCATTTGCGACGGATCACCGTTGGTGCGCCCAGCGGCCCCGTGACGATGCCTGCGCCGGCGCCTATGCGCGCGGGGCAAGAGCGGACCTATGGCCCGATTCCGGCACTTGGTGAGCATACTGAAAAAATCAGGTCGGAATTCGGCGCCAAGCTGGCTTAAGCCGCGCGCCGTTCGTTGGAGGAAAACACATGGACATCGGCTTCATCGGGCTAGGCAACATGGGGCAGCCGATGGCGCGCCGGCTGATCGAGGCTGGTCACAAGCTCGTCATCTACGACACGCGCAACGACGCGGCAGTGCCGCTGGTGGCGCTCGGTGCACAGCTCGCATCGTCGCCAGCCGACGTCGCCGACCGCGTCGAAACGGTGATGGCGAGCCTGCCGTCGTTGCAGATCTCCGAAAAGGTTGCGACCGGCGAGGGCGGCGTCATTCACGGCAAGCGCATCAAGCGCTTTATCGATCTTTCAACCACCGGCTCGCGCGTTGCGGCAAAGATCGCAGCGGCATTGGCGAAGAAGAACATCGTGCAGATCGACTGTCCGGTGAGCGGCGGGGTTGGCGGCGCCGGGAAAGGCACGCTAGCGGTGATGGTTTCAGGGCCGAAGGAAGAAATCGATCGAGTGAAGGATGCGCTCGCAGTTTTCGGCAAGGTCTTCATCATCGGCGAGAAGCCCGGCATGGCGCAGACCATGAAGCTCGCAAACAACTTCCTCTCGGCTACGGCGATGGCGGCGACCTCGGAAGCGGTGGCAATGGGCGTGAAGGCGGGGCTCGATCCGGCGGTGATGATCGATGTCATCAATGCCGGCTCCGGCCGCACCACCGCATCGGACGGAAAATTCCCGCAAGCGATTCTGCCGCGCACATTCAACTATGGCTTCGCCACTTCGCTGATGCTCAAAGACGTACGGCTATGCGTCGAGGAAGCCAAAAGCTTGGATGTTCCGAATTCCGTGATGAGCGCCGTCCTCGATCAATGGGAAATGACCAATACGGAATTCGGCGGAGATAGCGATTTCACCGCCATTGTCAAAATGATCGAGCAACGCGCAGGTGTCATTGTAGGTAAGAAATCATGAGCGATGGTACCCACGAAGTCTACGCGGTCTGCTACGCGACCCACGCGCGCAAGCGGTCCGAGAATTACATCTTTGGCGACCCGCACGATGAGATGACGTCAATTGCATATTATGTCTGGGTGATCAAAGGGCCGCATGGCACTTTCGTGTGTGACATGGGCTTCGACGAGGCGGCAGCCAAGGAGCGCGCACGCACAATCATTCATCCGGTGGGCGAAGGCCTAAAGGCTCTCGGCGTGCAACCGCACAAGGTCGATCATGTGATCGCTACACACCTGCATTGGGATCACGCCGGAAACCATGACCTGTTCCCCAACGCGCGCTATCACATCCAGGATACCGAGATGGCCTATGCCACCGGCCGCTGCATGTGCCACCAGGTGCTGCGCATTCCGTTCAGCGAAAGCGACGTGCTGGCGATGGTGCGAAAGGTTTTCGCCTACCGCGTCGAGTTCCGCGATGGCGTCGAGGAACTCGCGCCTGGCATCACCGCGCACAAGATCGGCGGCCACTCGAAGGGATTGCAATGCGTATGGGTTAAAACCAAACGCGGTACCGTCGTCATCGCATCGGATTGTTGCCACCTCTATTCGCATATCGACGAAGGCCGCGTATTTCCGATCACGTATAGCGTCGGAGACACGCTCGAGGGTTATAAGACGCTGAAGAAGCTCGCGAGCTCGCGCCACCACATCGTGCCTGGCCACGATCCGGAAGTCTTAAAACTCTACCCGGCGGTTAAAACTGGCTTAGAAAACTGGATCGTGCGGTTGGATGTGGCGCCGAAGATTTGACCCAGCCGCGGCGTAGCCACAACCTCCGCTCATTTCCGCGAAAGCGGAAATCCAGTGCTTGTTTCCCTTGGGTCCCCCGCTTTCGCGCGGACGGGCGGCATACAATATGCCTCACACCAACCCCAATTCCGCGAATGCTTCCTTGTGGTGCTCGGCGCTCTCAGGCGTGAAGCAGCAGAAAACCACGCGCGTTACGCCGCGTGGGCGAGCGGCAATCTCCGCCGCGACGGTACCCACCGCGATACGTGCAGCTAGGCTGGCCGGAAAGCGGTAAATGCCGGTAGAGATCGCGGGGTAAGCAATCGAAGCCAACGCATTGCTTGCCGCGAGGTCAAGTGCCGTCCGGTAACAACCCGCCAATAAAGCCTCTTCATTTTTATTGCCGCCGCCCCACACCGGGCCGACCGCGTGGATCACGTGCCTGGCCTTGAGCCGGTAGCCGCGCGTGATCTTGGCGGTGCCAGTCTCGCAGCCGCCAAGCGTTTCGCATTCGGCCAATAGCTCCGGCCCTGCCGCGCGATGAATAGCACCATCCACGCCGCCGCCGCCCAGCAGTGTGCGGTTGGCGGCGTTCACGATCGCATCGACGGGAAGCGTAGTGATATCGGCGACAACGATGTCGAGGACTGTATTTCCGATTTCGGCAGTTAGTTCTGTCATGCGCGCGAATATATCACGCGGTCGCGGCCCCGGGCGCGACCTCGAAATCGACACTCGAGCGCACACCGATGTCGTCGTAATGCGCATCGAGGAAGCGGCGCGCGGCACGCCGGCCGTTGGTGCGCAGCATTTCAAAAAAATCATAGTCGGTGTTGAGTTTGTTCGCCGCGTCCAGTGTTTGCGCCGAACTGGTGAGGGCGACGCGGTGCACATTGATTCGCCGGTATTGCCCTGCGCCGGTACCACGCGGCAGCTTACCCTCATCGATCAGCTTGCCGACGAAGGTGATGCCGCGCAGTTCCGACATCAGTGAGGCATTGAACGTAATCTCGTTGATGCGCGCCATAATCTCGTCGCGCGTCTTGGGTAGCTGCTTGCGTTGCGGCGGGTTAATCTGGACCAGCAGCAAATTTTCGGTCTGCGTGGCGCCGATCAGCGAATAGAGCGAAGGATTGCCAACGTAGCCGCCATCCCAATAGGGCTCTCCGTCGATCTCGACCGCACGAAATAGATGCGGCAGACAGGCCGAGGCGACGATCATGTCCGCGGTCATTTCGTCGCGCCTGAATACACGGAGTTGCCCGGTCTTTACATTGGTGGCGGATACGAACAATTGCAGGTCCTGGCAGGCCCGCACCGCGTTGAAATCGACAAAACGCCCGATCAGATCGTTCAGCGGATTGATGTTGAGCGGGTTGAAGTCGTAGGGCGATAGATACCGCGTCAGCGCCTGCATCCACAGGCCCACCGGCGTATCCTCGATTGGCCAGAACGAAAAAAGGCGGTCGACCGCGCGCCGCTGCACTTCGGGCAAGTTGCCGCCGAGGCTCGCGGCACGCCAGAAATCGGCGAGTCGCTTGCGCGCCTCGTCCGGTCCACCGCGCGCAAGCCCATCCGCGAGCATGATCGCGTTGACCGCGCCGGCCGACGCGCCGGATATCCCTTCGATCTTCAGCCGCCCGTCCTCGAGCAGATGATCGAGCACACCCCAGGTGAAGGCGCCGAGGGCGCCGCCGCCCTGCAGTGCGAGATTAATATGTTTAACCGCTTTCGGGTTTTCCGACTTGTCGCCGCCGAACGCGCGCGAGAGAAGGTTCACTGCGCCACCCAACCGCCGTCGATCGAATAGGCCGAGCCGGTGATGGTCGCTGCTGCGTCGCTGCACAGGAATACAGCGAGCGCACCAATGCTCTCCGGCTTGGTGAACTGATGCATCGGCTGTTTTTCCGACAGGAGCGCGATTTCTTCCTCGCGCACGCTTTTGCCGGAAGTTTTGGCTCTTGCGTCGATCTGCTGTTGCACCAACGGCGTGAGCACCCAGCCGGGGCAGATGGCGTTGCAAGTTACGCCTGCGTTTGCGGTCTCCATTGCGACGACCTTGGTGAGGCCGACGAGCCCGTGCTTGGCGGAGACATAGGCGACCTTCTGCACGCTGGCCACCAGCCCGTGAGCTGAAGCAATATTGATAATGCGGCCCCACTTGCGTGCTTTCATACCAGGCACTGCGGCGCGGATAGTGTGGAACGACGACGAGAGGTTGATAGCGATGACTGCGTCCCACTTCTCGATCGGGAAATCCTCGATATTCGCGACGTGCTGGATGCCCGCATTGTTGACCAGTACATCGAGCGAGCCAAAGCTCTTTTCGGTCGTGCGGATCATCTCGGCGATTTCCGCGGGCTTGCTCATGTCGGCCGGCGAATAAAGTGCTTTAACGCGAAATTCCTTTTCGAGACCGGCGCGAATGTTCTCGATCTCGGTCTTGCCGCCGAAACCATTGAGCATGACGTTGGCGCCGTCCTGCGCGAGCGCGCGGACAGTCGCGAGCCCAATGCCGGACGTCGAGCCGGTAACCAGCGCAGTCTTGCCTTTGAGCATTCGGTCCTCGTGTGCTTGGGCCGCCAAACCGGGCGCCAGGGTTCCCGAAAGTGCGGGCGGAAACCTGCCCCTATTTTTGTTGCAGTGCAATATATATGTTCGTCTCGTAGGGATTCGAGTGGTTTAACGTTAGACTTGCGTCAGAAGGGCGGAAGTTACTTGGCCAGAAAATCACACGCACGCGCGATATTCCCGAAGCCAGATCATGATCATGAGCTGTGTGCGAGCGACGCCATCGCTCACGCCGAAGCGATCTGCGCTGCGCGCAAGGAGCGGCTCACGCCAATGCGGCGCCGCGTGCTGGGGGCGTTGTTAGCGAGCCATCAGCCACTTGGCGCCTATGAGTTGATCGATCGGCTGGCGGTACGCAGTGAGCGGCCGGCGCCGATTACGGTCTATCGGGCGCTCGATTTTCTACGCGGGCAGGCACTCGTGCACCGTATCGAGAGCCGCAACGCGTTCATCGCCTGCGTGCACAATCACCAGAGCAACGATCCTGTCGTATTTCTGATCTGTGAGAAATGTGGTGCGGTCGGCGAGGCGGCCTCTGCCGCGGTGGCCGATACAATCAAGAATGCTTCGCGCGCGGTGGGCTTTGTACCGAAGACGCCGGTAATCGAAATAATCGGCATCTGCGCGCATTGCAAAGCAGCTTGAGGCGAACCACACGTTGTCCAGCCCCGTTTACACCTCGACCACGCGTCCACTCGACGCGCTCGCGGCAGGCATCGTTGTGGTGCTGTGCCTGTCTTGGGGTTTCAACCAGGTTGCGACAAAGCTCGCGATCCATGACATCCCGCCGCTGACGCAAGCGGCCGTTCGCTCGGCCATCGCTGCACTATTGATTGCCGCATGGTGCCGGCTGCGCGGCATTGCGCTACTTAAGCGTGATGGCACGCTTTGGTTCGGTCTCGCAGCCGGCTTTCTCTTCGCAATCGAGTTCATCCTGATCTACCAAGGCCTAGTCTACACTACCGCAACGCGTGCAGTGCTGTTCATCTATCTCGCGCCGTTCTTTGTGGTACTAGGCGCGCGCATTGTCCTGCCGGCAGATCGCTTTGGCGCCTCGCAGTGGTTGGGACTCGGCTTGTCATTCGCCGGCATGCTGATCGCGTTCGGCGTGCCGAGACCGGCGATGGATCCACGCCAGCTTGTCGGCGATGTGATGATGGTCAGCGCCGCGCTGTTCTGGGCGGCGACCACGCTGATCATCAAAGCCAGTCCGCTGACGCGCGCCTCGGCCGAAAAAGTGATGCTCTATCAGCTCGTCGTGTCGGCACCAGTCATGTCCGCAACAGCGCACATCATTGGCGAACGTATAACGCATATGCCGTCAGCGCTGGCGCTCGGCTCGGTCGCCTATCAAACGATATGGGTGGTCAGCGTGACCTTCGTGGTCTGGTTCGCGTTGATCGCGCGCTATTCCGCGAGCCGATTATCGGCTTTCACGTTTCTCACGCCATTGTTCGGCGTCGCCGCCGGACATCTGGTACTGGGCGAGCCGCTGACGCCGGCTTTTGCGGCCGCCGTGGCGCTGGTCGCGGCCGGCCTGGTACTAGTTAACCGGGCGCGATAACCGTGTTATTTCAGGCTCTTCCGCCTGCGTTGACCGTGGGATATTTGTCTGGCACGCGTTGTGTGGGAAGGATCGATGAGCGCGAGCGTGCAGGAACGGCACCGAACGGCCGCAGTCAACGTTGGTGGCGTCATGGTGGGCGGCGGCGCGCCGGTCGTCGTGCAGTCGATGACCAATACCGACACGGCCGATGTCGAAGGGACCGCGCGCCAGGTGGCGGCGCTGGTAGCGGCGGGCTCCGAACTCGTGCGCATCACCGTCGATCGCGATGAAGCAGCCGCCGCCGTGCCACGCATCAAGGAGCGGCTCGCCCAGTTCGGCGTGGCGGTGCCGCTGGTCGGTGATTTCCATTACATCGGCCACAAGCTGCTCGCCGAGCATCCGGCCTGCGCCGAGGCTCTCGACAAATACCGCATCAATCCCGGCAATGTCGGCTTCAAGGACAAGAAAGACAAGCAGTTCTCCGCCATCATCGAGATGGCATTGAAATACGATAAGCCGGTGCGCATCGGCGCAAATTGGGGCTCGCTCGACCAGGAGCTGCTCACC
>DASSLE010000158.1:0-5321 GCA_035689725.1 Pseudolabrys sp. | reverse complement strand
TTCGAGATCGCCTTCGGTCAGCTCCGGCAGCACATCGGAGTCGATAGCGTTCTCGATGAATGCTGACTCATACTGTCCGAGTCCCAGGTTTCGCAGCCAGCCGCCAACGTCCATGGTAGCGCCCTACCGTTCCAGACTTGCGAGGGGGTTGTCACCAACCCAAGACGCACGACCGAAGGGCCGCAGCGCGGAATACCCCGAGCCGTCTGAACAAACCCGAATTTGAGCTAAGCCGGTGCCGGGTGCAGGATTTGAATCCACAACCAACAGTTTACTCCAAAAACCGATTGGCCAAAACCAAACTGACTATCAATAAGATAGTCAAGATGCCGAGTTGCGTGGAAACTGAGGCTTGTGTGTGCCTCTGCTCTGAACTCGGCTTGGAACCCCTGAATCAGCTTGGAATTTCCGATGCCGGCTTCACCAGCCACTATAACGGCTTATCCAATGCCATCCTTCACAAGGTCCCAGTGATCCGACAACAGGCCCAGCTGCTTTCTGCCGTCAATCGAAGATCTTCTCTGCGGCCGACTTAAGGATGTCTTCAGCGAGCAGAGTTTTACTCGTCGTGGCTCTTTGCTCAGGCTGTAGGTCACGCCCATGCATCATCAAGTGTTTCCCGCAGAAGAGAGACAGTTTCGAGGTCAAAATAAACGGGTTCTTTGCTGTCGATGACGACCTTCCGTATCACAGCCTGGGCGCTCCTCGGTCTCATGGCCTGCGGTGAGGTCGGTCGCCCGGCGGTGGGGCGTGGTGTAGAATATCTTTCGCGAGCGCAGATCGAGAGCGGCTTTTGGGATGAGGAACGGTTCGCTGCAACCGGATTTTCCCCGCGTTTTTATCTGCGATATCATGGATACCGAGAATTCTTCCCGTTATGTGCAATCGCGCGCTATCGCAATTTGAAACCGAGCCACGCCTGACCGTCAGCGACTTGGCGATTCGAAGCGCGTCCTTTGATCGTTGTTGAGTTTAAGATAAAAATCATCGAATGCAATTTGCACTGTCGTTGCGGCATAATTCATAGCAGTCAGTTGGTCATCAGCCGCGTCCAGTCGCGCCATAGGATCAGCCGAAATCGGCTGCGCACATGAAGCGATCAGCAGCTTGGCCATGTCCGCCGATACCTTGTGGAAATTCTCCAGGCTTGCCGCCTGATCTTTGTTTGGTCGAACCCTCATTTCAATATCTTGGATCAGGCGTTCTGCTTTTTCGGCGTTTTGCGAAGTGCAGGCCTGATATTGCTTATTCATGCCATTGTCTGCGGCCTTGGGGTCTGGGGGAGAATTGCTTTGCGGCTGATGGCTGGTAAAGGCGTTCTTCTGCGTATTTATCAGGGCATCGTAGAAGCTCTTGACTGGTTCGCGCACGGAGATCCCGGCGTCACGCAGCGTCCAAAGCGTTTGCACCAAGGCTCTGAGCCGGTCAGGTGGCGCGAGTGGATCAGGCCCGTCGCAATCTTCTCTGATTTTCTTGACTGATTGGGTTGCCGCCAATTGCAGTTTCTCAAGCGCTGCATGTTGAGCGTCAGATAGCGGCAACATTTGCTCTACGCGCGCTGTCGGCCAATTGCTCTCCGTGCTGGATGTATCGCCGCATCGCTCCGCCGAGGTTTCGTTGTCCGCGTCACTTTTAACGGCGGCACCCGTGGTGGCAGTGCGAGCAGATGATCGCGGCAGATTGAAGCGTCCGGTAATGGTATCCGCAATCACATCGAAGCCGCGACCGCGAAGTCGTGAGGCGTAATCATCTGGCCACAACGTAAAACCCAGCATGTCCTCGTAGGCACTGGGCCAGGCTGGAGGACCAACCCATCCAAGACGAGATCCAGCGCTGGCAGAAGTCTCGTTGGAAGGGATGGGGGCTGCCGTCCGCGACTCCGCAGCAACCGCGCGATGATGGCGGGCGCGCGGAAAATGGCCGAAATGGCCTAGCATCTGTCGGAAAGGACGCGCGATACCGCCGATAACACCCTGCGGCGACAGCTGTGCATGGCCGGCATCGGGCAGCAGTATCGCCGCGCTTAGCGTTGTGATGAGAAGAATATTGCGCCCGTGCATGGCCGAATCCCGAAGGCCGTCGCCACAATTCGAACGATGGTACGTACATAACGGACTACTGAGCCCGGAAGTTCCATTCGGACATCATTCGAAACAGGCGCGCCCCGTCATCCCGCTTTAAGCAGCTCGGGTTTTTCCTTCGCCTTGCTAATTTCGTCGAGTTTCTGCTCGACGTGCTTTGAAAAGACGTATTGCGCGGGCCTTTGGCGATCGAGCGAGATTTCGGGGGTCATGGCGCCATCAGTGCGGACGCCCCGCAGGCTGACGCCCAAAGCCTTGAGAGGATGGGCGACCGCATCGTTCACGGCAGACGCTTCGTAGCCAGAATGTACCATGCAGTCGGCGCATTTCTCGTAATTGCCGGTGCCGTAAGCGTCCCAATCGGTCCCATTCATCAACTCGTCAAAAGTCCGCGCGTAGCCTTCGCCAAGCAGGTAGCAGGGCTTCTGCCAGCCGAAGATCGTGCGCGTCGGGTTGCCCCACGGCGTGCAGTGGTAGCTCTGGTTGCCGGCGAGGAAGTCGAGGAACAGGCTGGATTGGCTGAACGACCACTTGGTCTTGCCCGGCCCGCGCTTGAATACGTCACGGAACAGCTGTTTGGTCTTGCCGCGATTGAGGAAGTGCTGCTGATCGGGTGCACGCTCATAGGCGTAACCCGGCGACACTGTAATACCATCGACGCCCAGCTCCGTGACAGTATCAAAGAATGTGGCGACGCGGTCGGCCTGCGCAGTGTTGAACAAAGTGCAATTGATGTTGACGCGGAAGCCGCACTCCTTGGCGTGCTTGATCGCCGTCACAGCGCGGTCGTAGGTGCCCGGCTGGCAGACCGAATGATCGTGCATCTCCCTGTCGCCGTCGAGATGTACTGACCAGGTGAAGAAGGTGCTCGGCTCGTACTGCGACAGCTTCTTGTCCATCAGTAGCGCGTTAGTGCACAAGTAGACGAATTTTTTCCGCGCGACGATACCGCGCACGATTTCTGGCAGGTGTTTGTGCAGCAGCGGTTCGCCACCGGCGATCGACACCACCGGCGCGCCACACTCGTCGACCGCATGCAGGGCATCCTCTACCGACATATTCTGGTGCAGAATTGGGTCGGGGTAGTCGATCTTTCCGCAGCCGGCGCAAGCGAGATTGCAGCGGAACAACGGCTCAAGCATCAGCACCAGCGGATAACGCTTTCGGCCGGTCAGCCGCTGGCGGATGACGTAGCTACCGACAAATAACTTCTGAAGAAGAGGAATGCCCAAGATCATTATCCTTGCTGATTTGCTGGGCGCCAGTCACGTCGAGCAGCTCGACCGGCACCCTGAATTCGATGTGTTCATCCTGGCCCGGTAGGGTGAAGACTTCCACCGGCTCGACCGCACGCAACGCATTGATAACGTCACGTACCATGATTTCGGGCGCCGATGCGCCCGCTGTAATGCCAACAACCTCGACGTTGTGCAACCACTCCGGCCTTATTTCGCTACCATTGGCGATCAAGTGGGTGGGAACGCCAGCTTCAACGCCGATTTCACGCAAGCGATTTGAGTTTGAGCTGTTTTGGGCGCCAACCACAAATATCACGTCGACCAGCCTGGTTAGCTCAAGCAGAGCAGTTTGGCGGTTCTGTGTCGCGTAACAGATGTCCTGCGTGCCCGGTCCGACCACGTCCTTGAAGCGACGGAACAGCGCCGCGATGATCCCTTTGGTATCATCGACGCTGAGGGTAGTCTGCGTCACGTAAGCGATTGGCGTGTCTTCCGCCAGGTCGAGGCCGTTCACATCCGCTTCGGTCTGGACGAGGGTCACCGGCCCAGGGATCTGTCCCAGCGTGCCTTCCACCTCCGGATGGCCTGCATGGCCGATCAGGATTACCGTGCGTCCGTTGCGCAAATAGTGGCGGCCTTGGGCGTGCACTTTCGACACAAGCGGGCAGGTGGCGTTGAGCACGCGCAGACCGCGCTCGGCGGCCTCTACCTGGACCTTCCTGGCTACGCCATGCGCGCTGAAGATGGTGATTGCGTTCGGCGGCACCTCTGACAGTTCTTCAACAAAATGGGCGCCGCGCGCTTTAAGTGCGTCGACCACCCATTTATTGTGCACGATTTCGTGCCGCACGTAGACCGGCGGGCCGTACTTATCGAGCGCGCGCTCGACGATCTCGATCGCACGCACCACACCAGCGCAGAAACCGCGCGGTTTCGCCAGAATAACCTTCATCCTGCTGCCCCCTTGGCATGCCCGTTCATTGATTTGGCCTGCCGGCGGCGTTGCGCACGTTCGGCAAGGAACGCGATGTCGGCGGCCTGCAATTCCGGCGCATGACGCGACTCAAACACATCGAAGACCTTGTTGACGATGCCGTTCGCGTCGAGTCCGGCCTTGGCATACATGGCTGGCGGGCTGTCGTGATCGATAAAGATATCCGGCAACACCATGCTGCGGACCTTGAAGCTGGGGCGCTCGAGCGCACCTGTGTCACTGAGCAATTGCATCACCTGCGCACCGAAGCCACCAATCGCGCCCTCCTCGATTGTGATGAGCAATTCGTGCCCGCGCGCCAGCCGTAGGATGAGCTCGCGATCGAGCGGCTTGGCGAAGCGTGCATCGGCAACGGTTGTCGAAATGCCGTGCGCTGCAAGCGTCTCCGCGGCCTTGGGACATTCGGCGAGCCGTGTGCCGAGCGAGAGCAGGGCGACCGTATTGCCGTGAGCGATGATGCGGCCTTTGCCGATTTCGAGGGCCACGCCGGCCTCTGGCATTACGACGCCAACGCCGTCGCCGCGCGGGTAGCGCAGTGCACACGGTCGATCATTAATCGCGACGGCGGTTGCCACCATGTGAACGAGTTCAGCCTCGTCGGCTGCCGCCATAATGACGAAATTGGGTAGACAGCCGAGATAGGCGAGATCGAAAGATCCGGCATGTGTCGGACCATCGGCGCCAACCAAGCCGGCACGGTCCATCATGAAGCGAACGGGCAAGTTTTGTATCGCTACGTCGTGTACGACCTGATCGTAGGCGCGTTGCAGGAAGGTCGAGTAGATGGCAACGAACGGTTTGTAACCTTGGGTCGCCAGCCCGGCTGCGAAGGTGACCGCGTGCTGCTCGGCAATGCCGACGTCGAAAGTGCGCTCCGGGAATGACTTGCCGAAAATGTCGACGCCTGTACCCCCGGGCATTGCCGCGGTGATGGCGACGATCTTGTCATCTCTCCTCGCTTCCTTGACCAGGCTTTCGCCAAATACCTTGGTGTAGGATGGCGCATTC
>DASSLE010000157.1:0-6183 GCA_035689725.1 Pseudolabrys sp. | reverse complement strand
TGCAAGCCGCTTTCCCTTTCACTCTGAGCAAAAGTCAATCGAGACATGAAACCGCGTACGCTTTACGACAAGATCTGGGACGACCACCTGGTCGACAAACAGCCTGATGGAACCTGCCTGATCTATGTCGATCGTCACCTGGTGCACGAGGTCACCTCGCCGCAGGCCTTTGAGGGTCTGCGCGCCGCCGGCCGCAAGGTGCACGCACCAGATAAGACACTGGCCGTGGTCGATCATAATGTGCCGACGACGGACCGCAGCAAGCCCAATCCGGATCCAGAAAGCGCGGAGCAGATCGCCGCACTGGCGAAGAACGCCAAGGATTTCGGCATTGAATACTTCAACGAGTTCGACAAGCGTCAGGGCATTGTCCATATCATCGGCCCCGAGCAGGGCTTCACGTTGCCTGGCACCACGATCGTATGCGGCGATAGCCACACAGCGACGCACGGCGCCTTCGGCGCGCTCGCCTACGGCATCGGTACCTCGGAAGTCGAACACGTGCTGGCGACGCAAACGCTGATTCAGAAGAAATCAAAGAACATGCGCGCGGTAGTGGACGGCAAGTTGCCCTCGGGCGTGACAGCCAAGGACATCATCCTTGCGATCATCGGAGAGATCGGCACCGCCGGTGGCACCGGCTATGCGTTGGAATATGCCGGCGAAGCCATCCGCTCGATCTCGATGGAAGGGCGCATGACCGTTTGCAATATGTCCGTTGAAGGTGGCGCCAAGGCTGGCTTCATCGCGCCGGACGAGAAGGCTTACACATATCTCAAGGACAAGCCGAAAGCCCCTAAGGGCAAGGCTTGGGACGAGGCCATGCGCTATTGGGAGACATTGCGCTCGGACGATGACGCACACTTCGACCGAGAGATCAAACTTGATGCAGCCAAGCTTCCACCGCTGGTGACGTGGGGCACCAGCCCCGAGCAGGTCATCACGGTCACCGGTCGCGTGCCGGTACCTTCCGAACTTCCAGACGACAAGAAGCGCATCGCCGCCGAACGCTCGCTAGGCTACATGGGCTTGAAAGGCGGCGAGAAGATCACCGACATCAAACTCGACCGCGTGTTCATCGGCTCCTGCACCAATGCACGTATCGAAGACCTGCGCGAGGTCGCACGAGTTGTCGAGGGCAAGCAGGTTAATGGCAACGTCAATGCCATGATCGTGCCGGGCTCAGGTTTAGTGAAAGCACAGGCGGAAGCCGAAGGCCTCGACAAAATCTTCAAGGCTGCCGGGTTCGACTGGCGTGAGCCGGGCTGTTCAATGTGCCTCGCCATGAACCCTGACAAGTTGCAACCAGGCGAGCGTTGCGCATCGACCTCGAATCGCAACTTCGAAGGGCGTCAGGGCTACAAGGGACGAACGCACCTTGTCTCGCCGGCAATGGCTGCCGCCGCGGCAATCGCGGGACATTTCGTCGACGTGCGGGAGTGGAAATAACGCCGCCCACGTTCAAGACTTAAATGTAAAGGTGCGTAGCGCAAACTTTGCCAAGTAAGGCAGGTCACGCCGAAGTGTCCGCAACTCCCACCAGCAACGCATCTGCGGCACGATTACCGGGCCACTGATGCGGTACTCGGTCACCAGCCAGGAGCGACACTGCCGCACTGCATTCGGTCCGGGATAGACGCGCCGACGATAGATAGTGACGCGTGGCCGTTTGGTTTGTGCCGAGAATTCCAACGTTATTGGCAGCCTGGACTCAGACCGACCGCATGCGTGGTTCGCGAGCTGATTGCCGCAGCCAACAGAGGCGGCCGATTCCGGTGCCCCTGCCGCTGCGCCCACGGCCAAAGCGATCAACAAGCCGGCGAGGGTCAAACTGGTCGTCACCTTTCGCATCCGCCACTCACGCGATAACAGTCAAACGTTGCGCATCCCGGCCCATGCCGTCAACCGCTTGGTCGGCGCGAAAACCTCCCCTACAACATTATTATGACACGCCAATTCGACGACTGGCGAGGTACGGCGGCGCCATCCTTGGGCGATATCGAGGCGCTGGCGGCAGAGTCCTATGTCCGCTTACCGGAGCGTTTCCGAAAGCTATGCGAAGGCCTTGTCATCCGGGTCGAGGATTTCCCCCCCTCGGAGGTCCTGGATTCTATGCGGGTCGAAAGCGAGTTCGATCTGCTCGGACTATTCCAAGGGGTCGGCTTGCCATTCCAGTCGGAAACAGTGCCGGAGCTTATGCCCAATATGATTTGGCTCTATCGGCGCCCGATCCTCGACTATTGGGCCGAGCATAAGGATACATTGGGTGCGATCGTCACCCATGTGCTGGTCCATGAAATCGGTCATCATTTCGGCCTGTCGGACGAAGACATAGAGGCGATTGAGGCAAGTGCCGAATAATACTGCGCACTAATCTCGAAAGCCGATGATGACCATTCGAAATCGGAATTGGAAGATTAGGGCCGGCTGCGCGAGCATTGTGCCTCAAGGAGATTCGCCATGATCGTAACCGTTTTTCGCTCCCGCCTGATGCCCGGTGCGCACGAGGAATATGTCGCTCTGGTCGACCGCATGGTTGAGTTGGCCGCGACCATACCTGGCTACATCTCGCACAAGGGTTTCTTCGCTGACGACGGCGAGCGGGTGACGGTGGTCGAGTTCGAGCACGAGGAAGGTATGCGAGCTTGGCGCATGCATCCCGAGCACCGTGCGGCCCAGAAGATGGCGCGCGAAGTTTACTATTCCGAATATAGCGTTCAGGTATGCAACGTAGTGCGCGAATCCAAATTTAAACGCGAGGAGCGTGCGGCGAGCTGAATTTCAGCGTTTTTGAAGTGACGCCATAATGCATATCTGGGCACGCGCCGCCGCTATTGACCGGCCCGCCGGACGCCTTATGAAAAGGCCACACAGGGGAAGCACCGGAGCCTAGGGCCTATGGAAAAATTTACCACGCTGGAAGGCGTCGCTGCGCCCATGAAGATCATCAATGTCGACACCGACATGGTGATCCCCAAACAATATCTGAAGACGATCAAGCGCACCGGACTAGGAAGGGGCCTGTTCTCGGAAATGCGTTACAAGGACGATGGCAGCGAAAACCCGGACTTCGTACTCAATAAGCCCGCCTATCGCAAAGCCAAAATCCTGGTTGCCGGTGACAATTTCGGCTGCGGGTCATCGCGTGAGCACGCGCCCTGGGCGCTGATGGATTTCGGCATCCGCTGCGTGATCTCCACGTCATTCGGCGACATCTTCTACAACAACTGCTTCAAGAATGGTGTGCTGCCGATCCGGGTGTCGCCGGAAGATCTCGAGAAGTTGTTCGACGATGCCGACCGCGGCGCTAACGCGACATTAACCGTCGATCTCGAGAAACAGGAGATCCGCGGCCCGGACGGCGGCGTGGTTCATTTTGAGATCGACTCGCACCGCAAGCATTGTCTGCTCAACGGCCTCGACGATATCGGCCTGACCAAGCAGAAGCAAAGCAAGATCGAAAACTACGAGCAGAAAGCTGCCGCGGCGCGTCCTTGGGCCTAACCGCGCTTTGCTACCGCGTCCGCGATCGCAACGGTCCGTCGCGCCATGTCGGCGTGCAAACGTTCGACCATGCGGCCATCAATCGACACAACGCCTTTGCCTTTGTTCTCGGGCAAGTCGAACGCCGCAATCATCTTGCGTGCCTGCTCGATCTCGGCCGACGAAGGTGAAAAAGCCTTGTTGCATGGTTCAATTTGATTTGGGTGAATAAGTGTTTTGCCGTCGAAGCCGAGTTCGACGCCTTGCGCACATTCCTTAATGAAGCCGTCCGCATTGCCAATATCGTTATAAACGCCATCGAGAATATCGATACCGTAGATGCGCGCGGCCGCGATGCACATGGACAGCCACGGTAACATCGGGGCTCTCCCCGGTACCAGGCGCGCGCGGGTATCCTTTGCGAGGTCATTCGTGCCCATCACAAAGCCGGAAAGGCGTGTTTCAGAATCACGTGCGGCTGCGGCGATCTGCAGAATGTTGAAGATCGCAAGCGGGGTTTCGATCATTGCCCACACTCGCGTCTTGTGATCGGTACCCATATCGAGCAGGCGGCGGCCGATCATCTCCAGTGTGTCCGCGCTCGACACCTTCGGTACCAGGATGGCATCCGGCGCAGCGTGTGCGGCTGCTGAAAGATCGTCGGCATGCCAGGGGGTATCGACGCCGTTGACGCGGACGAACACTTCGCGTGCGCCAAAGCCGCCTGCTTTGACGGTGTCGGCTACTTGCTGGCGCGCTGCTTTCTTGGCCTCGGGCGCAACCGAATCCTCAAGGTCAAGAATCACGCCGTCGGCAGGCAGCGTCTTCGCCTTCTCCAACGCGCGCGCATTGGAGCCCGGCATATAGAGGAGGCTGCGACGCGGCCGGATAGTCATTGGAATCTGTCTCCCTGTCTTCGAGCCCCACCCTATCGCCGGTGTAACCTGCATGCCACTCCCACATTTCGGTAGGTTGCCAATAGTGACGCGGCCGTGATTGTGTGCTCGCGTGTTACTATTTTCACGAACAGCAGATCATGCCATTCCCTCAGCAACTGATCGACGGCTACCGCTCGTTTCTCATCGGCCGGCTGCGCCACGAACAGGACCGCTATCTCGGCCTCGCCGAAAGCGGACAATCACCGCAGATTATGGTCATCGGCTGCTGCGACTCGCGCGTCTCGCCGGAAGTTATTTTCGATGCGCGCCCTGGCGAGCTGTTCGTCGTACGCAATATCGGCAACCTAGTGCCGCCTTATACGCCGGATGGCGCGCAGCGCGCGGTTTCCGCCGCACTTGAATTCGCTGTGCAGGCACTCAAGGTGAAGCACATCGTCGTGCTTGGCCACGCACAATGCGGCGGTATCCGCGCCTTCGTCGAGGAGACCGAGCCGCTTTCGCCCGGCGATTTCATCGGACATTGGATGGCGTTGATCGCGCCGGCAGCAGCGGCAGTCGGTCCACGTGGCGACCGGTCGCTGGGCCATTATCTCACGCAGCTCGAGCAAGCCTCGGTCGTCAAGACGCTCGACAACCTGATGACATTCCCATGGATAAGGACCTTGGTTGAGCGCGGCGCGCTCACGCTGCATGCCGCCTATTTCGGCGTGGCAACGGGCCAACTCTCGGTGCGCGATCCAACGACCGGAAAGTTCGTGCAAGTCGCGGCCGACGACTTTACGCGGCTATTTGCACAACCGCCCTTCTGATCGAGACCGCTCGCGCTACTTACGCGCCTTAACCGTGATTCGTCGGATTCTGCAGCTGCTCGCTATTTCAAAGCGCTCCAGCTTCAGCGAGAAAATAAGCGACGGCTGGCAGTCTATGCCGCTCGGCGCTTCGCCTGAATCAGCTTGCGATTGATCAGGCACTCGGCAATCTGAATGGCGTTGAGCGCCGCACCTTTGCGCAGATTGTCCGACACCACCCACATCTGCAGGCCATTGTCGACGGTCGGGTCGGTGCGGATGCGACTAATATAGGTCGCATCTTCGCCAACGCATTCGTAGGGCGTCACGTAGCCGCCGTCCTCATGCTTGTCGATCACCAGGCAGCCGGGCGCGCTGCGCAAAATGGCGCGCGCTTCCTCGACGCTGATCGGGTTCTCGAACTCGACATTCACCGCTTCCGAATGGCCGACGAACACCGGCACGCGCACGCAGGTGGCGGTGAGCTTGATGTGGGGATCAAGAATCTTCTTGGTCTCCATCATCATCTTCCATTCTTCCTTGGTGTAGCCGTCCTCCATGAACACGTCGATGTGCGGGATCACGTTGAACGCGATCCGCTTGGAAAATTTCTTAGTCTGCACTTCATCGAGTGTGAACACCGCCTTGCTCTGCGAGAACAGTTCGTCCATCGCGTCCTTGCCGGCGCCCGAAACCGATTGATAGGTCGCAACCACAACGCGCTTGATCTTCGCCTTGTCGTGCAGCGGCTTGAGTGCGACCACGAGCGGCGCGGTTGAGCAGTTCGGGTTGGCGATAATGTTTTTCTTGGTGAAGCCGGCGACAGCGTCTGCATTCACCTCGGGCACAATCAGCGGCACATCCGGATCCATGCGCCAGGCCGAGGAATTGTCGATAACCACCGCTCCCTGTGCAGCGATCTTCGGCGACCACTCCTTTGACACTGCACCACCCGCCGACATCAGGCAGATGTCGACGTCAGAGAAATCAAAATGGTCTAGCGCCTTCACCTT
>DASSLE010000156.1:0-11864 GCA_035689725.1 Pseudolabrys sp. | reverse complement strand
AATAGACGATTTGAGTGACTGCCGCCTGCGGGAGCATCTATTGCGCGTTCTTAAGCGGTCATTTCGACTTGCAGCCGACGCCTTTCGGCATTTCAACGCGGACGACGGTTGGGCGATCGCGAGCCATATTGCATTGTCCGCACTGATGGCTCTGTTTCCATTTCTGATCGTGGTCACCGCGCTCGCCGGATTTTTGTTTGGTTCGAAGGAACTGGCCGACGAAGCCGCGCGCATCTTGCTCGAGGCTTGGCCAAGCCAAGTCGCCGCACCGATTGCTCTCGATATCACTGGTGTACTGACGTCAAGACGCGGCGATGTGCTGACTCTCGGTGTAGTGTTCGCGCTCTATTTCGCTTCGAGTGGCGTAGAGAGCCTGCGCATCGGACTTAACCGCGCCTACGACCTCAAGGAGCGACGTTCATGGTGGCTACTGCGGCTTGAATCGATCGGCTATGTGCTGGTGGGCGCAGTGGCGATCCTAGCGTTTTCATTTCTCGTGGTGTTGGCGCCTTTGATCCTTTCAAAACTTACGCAATATGTGCCAGCGCTGGAGCAATTCGGAGACCTGATCACTTTCGCACGTTATGCGGTCGCCGTTGCTGTGCTGGTGGTCGCATTAATGATCGTGCATCTCTGGCTGCCGGCAGGCCGGCGCTCCTTCGGTGAGATCGCGCCAGGAATCCTGGCTACGCTCTTGTTGTGGCTGATCAGCGGCGCCGTTTTCGGCCGCTATCTTGCCAATTACGCCTTTGCTTATGTCTCAATGTATGCCGGCCTAGCATCGGCGATGGTCGCGCTGGTGTTTCTCTATGTGTGCGCGTCGATATTTATCTACGGCGGCGAATTGAATTCAGCCATCGCCCAGGCGCGCATAAAAGAACGCTAGCCGCGCGACGCCTCTTGCGCGTCTTCGAATGTCTTTAAGCCGGCGCGCGGCGCATTCACCATCACGGCCATATTGCCGGGCGGATGCTCGTTCTTCCACATCTTCATATGCGCGAGCGGGATTTTATCCCAGGCGAACACCTCGCTCATGCAGGGATCGATGCGCTGCTCAAGCACAAAACGGTTCGCCTGCGAGGCTTGCTTGAGGTGGGCGAAATGTGAACCCTGAATGCGCTTCTGGCGCATCCAGACGTACCGCGCATCAAAAGTGAGATTGTAGCCGGTGGTTCCAGCACAGAAGACGACCATGCCACCACGCTTTACGACGAGACAGGAAACTGGAAATGTCTGTTCGCCCGGATGTTCGAATACAATATCGACATCCCGTTTACCTGTGATATCCCAGATCGCTTTGCCGAAACGGCGCGCTTCCTTCGTCCAGTCGTTGAACTCAGCCGAGTTCACCGCAGGCATCTGACCCCAACACTTGAAGTCCTTGCGGTTGATCACGCCCTTGGCGCCAAGATTGAGAACATATTCGGCCTTCGATTCATCCGACACGACCGCGATGGCATTCGCACCGGACGCGGCCACGAGCTGGACGCCGAATACGCCGAGGCCGCCCGAAGCGCCCCACACCAGCACATTGTCACCAGGCCTGAGCGTGTGCGGTGCGTGACCGAACAGCATTCGGTAAGCAGTCGCAAGCGTGAGCGTATAGCAGGCCGACTCTTCCCAGGAGAGATGATTCGGCTTGTGCATGAGCTGCCGAGACTGCACGCGGCAGAACTGCGCAAACGAACCGTCGGGTGTCTCGTAGCCCCAGATGCGCTGCGATGGGGACAGCAATGGATCGCCGCCATTGCAGTCCTCGTCATCACCGTCGTCCTGATTGCAGTGGACGATGACCTCGTCGCCGACCTTCCAGCGCTTCACTTTGGTGCCGACCGCCCAGACCACGCCCGATGCGTCGGAGCCGGCGATGTGGAACGAATGCTTGTGGCCGTCGAGAGGTGAGATCGGAATGCCGAGTCCGGCCCAAACGCCGTTGTAGTTGACGCCGCCAGCCATCACGTAGACGAGGACCTCATCATCGCCGATTGGCCAGGTCGGCACGACTTCGAGCTGAAATGATTTGTCGGGAGGGCCGTGCCGCTCCTTACGGATCACCCAGGCGTGCATCTTCTCCGGCACATGACCGAGCGGCGGAATCTCGCCGATTTCATAGAGATCCTTGAGCGGAGCAACACTTTTAGCTTTCGCGACAGCCGGCATCGACGTTCTCCCTGCCCTGATAACAGTCTGGCGCAAATTATGTTGCATCGCAACAAAACCTTTGTGACGACTAAAATTGCTGGTGTGACAATATCTTAGCGCCAGGCCGAAATCCCCCGGCAAATATTCCCGGCTCGGCGTTTAAGGGTTTTGCAATGCGCAGCGGCCTAGCGGGCCGAGAACGACGTCAGGCGCGGGATGTCCGAACAGATCATTCGCCGAACTGGACGGATGGTGGACGCACAATCCGCCACGGGTGCCTATGTGCTGCTCCTCGCATTGGGACCACATCAACGATTGCAATTTTGGCGGCTATCTCGACGTTGTCGGCATTCCACCTTTTATCGACGGCCGCGCCGAGCCTTATGTTCAGACCTATATCCTCCGTCACGACCGTGCGTTAAGTCTGCGAAACCTTCCAGACTTCCTGCGACTGCTCGAGGAATACCGCATCGGAGTCGTGCACATGCGGCGCTGAACCGCCGACCCACCAAAATTAGTTACAGCGCAAGCCGTCGACGTGGGTACGGCTTTGGTGTTCAATCGCACCGATCGCGGCCGCCACCGGGGGCGTGACGCGAATTTGGGGGAGAACACATGGCATTGGAAGCATTGATTATCCTGTTCATCGTCGGCGCGATCGCCGGTTGGCTCGCTGGCCTTATCGTTAAAGGGGTCGGATTTGGCGTTTGTATCGTTCGCCATTGAATTTTCTGGTGATTTGGAAATGCGCAATAACGCTTGTGTACTCCTGATGTATATTCTCAACAAGCGCGGAAGTATACCCGCCCCCTGTGCGCTGCAGGCGCAACGTAGGTGAGGTAAGTGCGATCGATACAGGAGACAAAGGGGACAGAGACAAGATAGCAACGGACACAAAAAACCATTCGGCGTCCAGCGGCGCCCACGAGAGTAGGCGCGGCCCCCGGGTCGCTACACCCGAGGGTCGAAACTGATTTCGAAAGCCGTCCGGCGTCGAACTTCGATTTTCAGGCTGCCCTTTTGAAGAGCCCGATCACCGCCAAAAGAATTACTGCCCCAATGACGGCGTTGATAATTTCCGCGCCAATGCCGCCGATGAGAACAAACCCAAGCCGCGGCAAGAGCCAGCCGGCAATGAAGGCGCCGAGAATGCCGACCACGATGTTGCCGATGAGCCCGAACCCGAAGCCCTCCATGATTAGGCCTGCGAGCCAGCCGGCAATCGCGCCGATGACGAGCCAAATGATAAGACCTTCGATTGTCATGACAGCCCTCCCAATAATGACCCGGTACTTTAAACATTTTTACCCAGCGCTCAAAGCATAACTCCTTTGCCTCCGTTTTGCGAAGAGCGCCCGACTTATGAACATCAAAGTTGCCGCCTTTGGCGGAGGCTCCCACTCCCTCCGCCAACCCCTGTTCTGCTCTGGTTTTGTTATGTCGATGAGCAGTTTGGCATTAGTTACAGATCTTAGTTACAGCTCCGCCTCCGTTATTACCTCAATAGGACTCGGGTGCATCGGAATTGTCCGCTTTGTGCCCAAAGCAGACATTCGCATGCCGGGCGGCTTTGCCGTTTTTAAATTCCACCAGCCGAATTTGGGTCTATTCCAGCCCGGCTTTGCGCATGCCCTCAAGGAATTTCGACATCGGGCCGGAGGTATAGGGAATGTTGCGTTCGATCCACGCAATCGAATTTTCCGGCTGCAATTCCATTAGTCGCGCCAGAGCAGCGCGAGCCTCATCGATCTGACCCGCCTGCGCCAGGCTCGCGATGTAAATTCGATGTCCATTGGTTAATCCGAAACGCTGTTGCATGGCCTTGCGGGCAATGCCGACCGCTTCACTATAGCGCCCGGCGAGGTAATGGGCCGCAGCGAGGGCCACATTGAATATCGCATTCTGCGGATCGTGCGGGCTCATGTGGATCGCCTGCTCGATATGGTCGATGGCCTGGTCCGATCGACCGTCAAGCGCGAGCGCAAATCCGAGATAGCCATGCGCGGCGGCGAAGTTCGGGTTGAGATCGAGTGCGCGCTGGAATTCTTCTATCGCTTCGTCGGAGCGGCGGCGGTGCATGGCAACGTAGCCGAGCGCGAGATGGGCCCATGGGTCGCTGTCATCAAGCTCCGCTGCCCGGGCGGCGATCGCCTCTGCTTCATTGACCCGCGGCTCCATGACGATCCAACCGGCCTGACGCGATACCAACAATGCAAAGGCCAACATGCTATGCGCCGGCGCATATTCGGGGTAGCGCTCAACCGCCCGCTTCAGCAGCGCAATGGCGGTTTCACTCTCGGATTTGGTCAGTCGCCAGAACAAGGAATTCGCCTGCATCACCATATCCCAGGCGCCAAGATCTTCGGTCGAGCGGCTTTGCGAACGGATACCCTCAGCCTCCAAAAGCTTCGGCTCAATGGCAGCGACGACTTTCTTGGTAATCTCGTCCTGCAAGGCGAAGACATCGGTCAAGTCGCCGTCGTAGCGGTCGGCCCAGATGTGGTTGTTCGTGGGGGCATCGATTAGTTGCGCGGTAATACGCACTCGATTGCCGCCTTTGCGGACGCTGCCCTCCAGGACGTAGCGCACGCCCAATTCGCGGGCGGCGCGTTTCACATCGAGGGCCTTGCCCTTGTAGATGAACGATGAGTTGCGTGCGATGACGAAGAACCAACGTAGCTTCGATAGACCCGTGATGATGTCTTCGGAAATACCGTCGGCGAAATATTCTTGTCCCGGGTCGTCGCTCATGTTGGCGAACGGAAGCACTGCGATCGACGGCCGATTGGCAGTCGAAGGCTCAGCCTTGGCTGCAGCCGCGGTGGATTTGAACATGGCGGGCGGGGCGCTCTCGGCGAGAGAGACGCGGTGGACGCCGATCGGACGTGCAATGTTCTTGACCATCTGCTCACCCAGGTCCTCGAAACCGAAGCTGAGCTTATCGCGCACCTGGTCGTGGACATTGCTTGACACCATAATCCCACCTGGGTCGGCGAGCGCTTCCAGCCGGGCCGCCACGTTGACGCCGTCGCCATAAATATCATTGTCGTCGCTGATGATATCGCCGACATTGATGCCGATGCGGAACTCGATGCGCCTGTCCGCCGGCACATCGACGTTGCGCTCGGCCATGCCGCGCTGAATATCGACGGCGCAGCGCACAGCGTCGACGACGCTAACGAATTCGACCAGCATGCCGTCTCCGGTCGTCTTGACGATATGGCCGCGGTGTTCGGTGATCTTGGGGTCGACCAGTTCCTTGCGATGCGTTTTTAACTGGTGGAGCGTGCCTTCCTCGTCAACGCCCATCAGGCGACTGTAGCCGGCGACGTCACCCGCGAAAATCGCTGCAAGCTTGCGCTCAACTTGATCCTCGACCATGCGGTTTCCTCTCGGGGAACGCCATCCGCACCCTTCCAAACAACCGCCAATTCAGGGCTATGTTTATTGACCTAAATCAAATTGGCAGTTGTAATTACATCACGACTATCGGGGCGCAATAGTAGCGATCTGCGGCATGCCCCGGAACCGAGGAAGCGGGGGTCCAAACTGCTCGTGCTTGCCGAAGAGGTGACCGAATAAGCGGACAAACGCGGACCCAACTTAGTCCACTAAGTGCCGATAGGTCGCCATTCCAGTCGAACCGCAACTCTCCGGTAGCAACGGTCAATTGCGCCAGAAGTTCTAGAACCGCGTTGGCGATAGCTCGGTGTACCGTACCGTGTGCTGGATGTTGCGGTGACCTAGATAGGCTTGCAGGGCGCGAGTATCGTGCCCCTTGTTGGCAAGGGCGTAGCCGCAGGCGTGGCGAAGCATGTGTGGGTGCGCCTTGAAGCTGAGTTTGGCCTCGATGCCTGCCCGTTCAACCATGCTCCGCGCTCTGAGGTGAACACAAAGGGTGACTTGGGCTCCTGCTCGCGCTGGAGCCGCCGCAGCGCCCGAAGCTCGTCCCCGAGGATCGGGTGCGTACTTGGCGTGCCCTGCTTCACCCGGCGAACGTGAAGCCTTCCCGAGGCAACGCATCACGGACCGCGGGCCGGGCTGAATTACCCGGCTTGGCGGTCGATGTTGCATTGCAGCAACTGCTGGGCCAAACTGTCGCCGTCAGGCACCGATGCGCGACAAAACCCAACGCGACAAGCCGTGGATCTTCCGCACTTATGCCGGCCATTCGACGGCCGCGGATTCCAATGTGCTTTACCGCAAGAACCTCGCCAAGGGGCAGACCGGCCTTTCGGTCGCCTTCGATCTGCCGACCCAGACCGGTTACGACTCCGATCACGTGCTGGCCAAAGGCGAGGTTGGCAAAGTCGGCGTGCCGATTTGCCATCTCGGAGATATGCGCGCGCTGTTCGACGGCATCCCACTCGACACCATGAACACCTCGATGACCATCAACGCCACGGCGGCGTGGCTGATGGCGCTTTACATCGCGGTCGCCGACGAGCAGGGCGCGCCACGCACCGCACTGCAAGGCACTATTCAGAACGACATAATCAAGGAATATCTGTCGCGCGGAACTTATGTATTCCCGCCGGGGCCTTCGATGCGGCTGATCAAGGACGTGATTATATTCACAACCAAAGAAATTCCGAAATGGAATCCGATCAATGTCTGTTCCTATCATTTGCAGGAAGCGGGGGCGACGCCGGTGCAGGAACTCGCTTTCGCGCTCGCCACCGCGATTGCTGTGCTCGACACCGTGAAGGCTTCGGGGGAGGTGCCGCCGGACAAGTTCGGCGAAGTGGTCGGACGCATATCGTTCTTCGTCAATGCCGGTCTGCGTTTCATCACCGAATTGTGCAAGATGCGTGCCTTCACCGAGCTATGGGATGAAATCACGCACGAGCGTTATAAGATCACTGACGCCAAGCAACGGCTTTTCCGCTTCGGCGTTCAGGTCAACTCGCTCGGATTGACCGAACCGCAGCCCGAAAACAATGTGGCGCGCATTCTCATAGAGATGCTGGCGGTAACGTTGTCCAAAAATGCACGCGCGCGCGCTGTGCCACTGCCAGCCTGGAATGAAGCGCTTGGTTTGCCGCGGCCATGGGACCAGCAATGGTCGCTGCGCATGCAACAGATTCTTGCTTATGAGACGGATCTGCTCGACTACGATGATGTTTTCGACGGTTCGGGCGAGATAGCGCGCAAGGTTGACGAGCTAAAGCGCCAGGCCAAAGAAGAACTAAAACGCATCGAAGAAATGGGCGGCGCTGTTGCGGCAGTCGATACGGGCTACATGAAACAGCAGCTGGTCGAGTCGAACACGGCACGGCTGGAAGCGATCGAACGCGGCGAACAGATTGTGGTCGGCGTCAATAAATATCTCGAGAGCGAGCCTTCGCCTTTGTCGGGTGCCGCCGACGCAATTCTCACCGTGTCGGAGGACGCCGAACGTGGACAGATCGCACGGCTCAAGGCATGGCGCGCGTCGCGCGACAATGCGGCCGTTGCTGACGCTCTGAAACAGTTGAAGCTCGCCGCCGCTGGCGGCGGCAACATTATGCCGGCTTCGATTACCTGCGCCAAAGCCGGAGTAACCACGGGTGAATGGGGTTGGACCTTGCGCGAGGCCTTCGGCGAATATCGCGCGCCTACCGGCGTCGGCCGCGCGATGCGCAACGATGTCACCGGCCTCGACGGCATTCGCGCCGACGTTGATCGCATCTCACGCAAGCTGGGGCGTCGCCTGACCTTTCTCGTCGGCAAGCCCGGTCTCGATGGCCATTCCAACGGTGCCGAGCAGATCGCCGTGCGCGCGCGCGACGCCGGCATGCAGGTTGTCTACGAGGGCATTCGACTGACGCCGGAGGAAATCGTCGATGCAGCTCGCAAGCAAAAGGCACACGTGGTCGGACTGTCCGTGCTCTCGGGAAGTCATTTGCCGCTTGTGGAAGATGTGGTGGGCCGGATGAAGCAGGCAGGGCTCGATGTGCCGGTGGTCGTCGGCGGCATTATCCCGCCAGAGGACGCGGCAGAGCTGGAAAAGGTGGGGGTCGCAGCGGTTTACACGCCAAAAGACTTCGAATTGAATCGCATCATGTCGGACGTGGTGCGGATCGTCGAACGCGCCAAAGGCGCGAACAACGTCTGAGCATTAAGTGGTGAGGCTCGCCAGCGCCTGCGCGATCTTGGCGAGACTGACCGGCTTAACGAAATAGAAATTCATCCCGGCCGCACGTGCCACTTGCTCGTTTCCGCATTCACTGTGGCCAGAAATACCGATCACGGGCGTCTGCCCGGCTTTTCCCGGCAAGGCGCGAATGCGCCGCGTCGCCTCCACGCCATCAAGGCCTGGCAGTGTAACGTCCATCAGCACAGCCTCATAGGTACCGTGTGCCACCGCCTCAACCGCCGCCTCGCCCGTTTCAGCAAAATCGACATTGTGGCCGAGTTCACGCAGGATCGTGTTCATCACGACACGTCCATAAGGATTGTCCTCGGCGCAGAGGATCGACAATGGCCGACGGGGCGCCGTCCGTTTCTCCATTCGCTCCGCCACAGGATGTGCATCCACGCGGTCGACCAGCGCGGTCAGGCGGAATGTGGAACCGCTGCCCTCCTTGCTGGTAACTTTAAGATCGCCGCCCATCGCCTTGGCGAGGCGCTTGACGAAGGAAAGGCCGAGGCCGGCGCCGCCATAACGCCTGGCGATCTCGACGCTCGCTTGCGCGAAAGGGCGGAACAGTTGTTTCAGTTCGCTCGAGCTTATGCCGATGCCGCTGTCTGCCAGCGTGAAGATCAGGCGCACCCGATTGTGCGCCGCTGACTCGGCATCAGCAGTGAAAATGACAACACCTTCGTGGGTAAATTTCACTGCGTTATCGGCGAGATTTTCCAGCGCCGCACGCAGCCGCAGGGTGTCGCCCGACACCATGATGGGCAGATCGCGAGCGATCTTTATCTCGGCCTTGATAGCTTTATTATAGGCGCGCGCGGCAAGGGCTGCGCCGACGGTCTCAGCAAGCGCGTGCGGCGCGAACGGTTCGTTACGCAGAACGAGGCCACTAGCGCCAGCTTTGGCTGCATCAACGATCAATGTCGCGAGTGCAGCGAGATGATCGGCGCCACTCTTGATCGCATTTGCCCATTCACGTTCGCGCGCGCCTAATTCAGAGGAGGCCAACAATTCTGCCAACGCCACGATGCCGGTCAGCGGCGTGCGGATATCGTGCGCGATGCCGGCGAGGGCGGCTTCGATCGCGCGCATGTGCGCTTCCCACGCATTTGTGGTTGCACGCGACGACGCAGGCGACGTCGCGCGCGGCCGCTTGCCAAGCCTGCTCTTGCGCTTGCGTTTCGCCATTCCCTTACCCTGAAGCGGACAATGCCACGGGAGGCGTGTTCAATCGAGCCCGACCAGCCGTCGGATCTCGGCGACCGATGCGCTATGCGCGCGTAGCTCGCGCAAGCCGGTAGCCTGCGTCGATTTCGAGAGCTTGTTGTCGTCGGCATCGAGGATAAGACGGTGGTGATGGTAGCAAGGTTGCGGCAAGCGAAGCAGCGTCTGAAGCAGGCGCTGGATTGCAGTTGCGTGAAATAGGTCGCGGCCGCGTACCACGTCGGTGACGCCCTGCGCGGCATCATCGATGATCACCGCAAGGTGATAGCTGGTTGGCGTCTCCTTGCGTGCCAGAATCACGTCGCCCCAGTCGGCCGGATTGGCAATGACCGTGCCGGACTCGCCCGCGGGCCCCGCGCCGGTTTCCACCCAGGTGAGCGCACCGACGCGCGCCAGCGCGGACTGCATGTCGAGTCGCAATGCATAAGGTTCGCCGGATTCCATGCGGCGCTGTCGTTCACCATCCGAGATGTTCTCTGCGCTGCCGGGATATAGCGGTGCGCCGTCGGGATCGCGCGGCCAAGCTCCATGCATTTCGCGTGCGGCTACCAGACGCGCAATCTCGGCGCGGGTTTCGAAGCTTGGATAGAGCAAGCCCATCGCCTCGAGCCGGGCGAGCGCAGCACGGTAGTCATCCCAATGTTCGGACTGCCGGCGCACTGGGGTTTCCCATCGGAGCCCGAGCCATCTCAGATCTTCATAGATCGCCGTTTCGTATTCTGGCCGGCAGCGGGCCGCATCGATATCCTCTATCCGCAAGAGCAGCTGCCCAGCCTTTGCACGCGCCATGTCGGCATTGAGTAGCGCCGACAGCGCATGGCCGAGATGCAAATAGCCATTCGGCGAGGGCGCGAAGCGGAAAACGGGTGGCATGGTTCTTACCTAACAGTGCCAAACTTTCCGCTCATTCCCGCGTAAGCGGGAATCCAGTCAAGCGCTTTAACTGGGTCCCCGCTTCCGCGGGGACAAGCGGCATAATACTAAGGAAACCATGACCCGCTTCCTCCACACCGACGCCGATTTGCAGGCTGGCCTCGTTCAACTGATCCTCGCCGATCCTCGGCTCAAGCCGGTCGCTGAAAAGGCTGGGGTCTTCAGCCTGCGCCGCCGCGAGGCAGGCTTCCCCGGCCTGTGTGCGATTGTGTGCGGCCAGCAGCTTTCAACCGCGAGTGCCGCCGCGATTCGTACGCGGCTGTTCGCCGCTTTCGATCCGTTTCATCACGATGCGGTAAGACGGGCGCGCGCCGACAAACTGAAACGACTTGGTTTATCGGCCCCAAAGATCAAGTCGATCCGGGAGATCGGCAAAGCGGTCGCCAAAGGCCGCATCGATCTCACCGCGGTCGGCAACATGGATGCCGACCAGGCCCATGCAGCTCTCACCGCGCTGCACGGAATCGGCCCGTGGACCGCCGACATCTATCTGCTGTTTTGCCTCGGCCACGCCGACGCGTTTCCTTCGGGCGATCTCGCGGTCCAAGAATCTGCGCGCATAGCCTTTGGCTTGCGCACGCGCCCCGATGCCAAGGCGCTCACCAAAATGGCTGAGGCCTGGCGTCCATGGCGCGGCGTGGCAGCTCATTTGCTCTGGGCTTATTATCATGCAGTAAAGAAACGTGATGTGATGCCGATTCAGCCGAATGGCCGGCCGAAAAGGAAAAAGAAGAATGGCTGAACTCGATGGGCCACGGCTCGAGCCGCGCTCAGGCCTTGCGCGCCAGTTGGTAGTGTTCCTGCACGGCTATGGCGCCGACGGCAACGACCTGATCGAGATCGGACGCGCCTGGCAGGGCCTGTTGCCCGGCGCCGCGTTCGTATCGCCGCACGCCCCGCGACCGTGTGGTCAGGCGCCGGTCGGCCGCGAATGGTTTCCGCTCACCTTCCGCAATCCGGAAGAGCGCTGGACCGGGGTGAACCAGGCAGCGCCGATCCTCGAAAGTTTTCTCGACGCCGAGCTCAAGCAGCGAAATCTTCCATCCTCCGCGCTGGCACTGGTTGGTTTCAGTCAGGGCACGATGATGTCGCTTCACGTTGGCTTGCGGCGCGCGGTCGCACCTACCGCAATCGTTGGCTATTCCGGCATGCTTGTGATGCCGGAGAATGTCGAACCCGATGCCTTCGCAGCCGAAATCCGCAGCCGGCCGCCGGTTCTGCTGATTCACGGCGACGCCGATCAGCTCATTCCGGTTCAGGCACTATTTCACGCGGCGCAAGGCCTGGCGGCGCTCGATGTACCGGCTGAATGGCACATCTCAGCGGGAATCGGCCACGGCATTGATCAGGAGGGACTGCGCCAGGGCGGCGAATTCCTCGCCCGCTGCTTTGCGCGCCGCAAATAGCAGGTTTGCGGGTAACTCCCCGTTCCGGCTTCACAATC
>DASSLE010000155.1:0-6128 GCA_035689725.1 Pseudolabrys sp. | reverse complement strand
CCGCGCCCGTTCTGGATGCCTTGCATGATGGTTACCTTGTCCGACCCGTAGAGCCAGATCTTGTCGGTCAAATTTGGCGCCCCGAGCTCGCGATTGCCTTTGCCTTCCGCCCCGTGGCAGACGGCGCAATTGTCGGCGAAGACTTTCTTACCAAGCGCAAGATCGGCGCCCGGTTCGGTAGAAAGGCCCGACAGCGAGCGAACGAAATCGGCGGCCGCCGAAATCTCATTGGCCTTCAAGATATTGTCACGGCCGAACGCCGGCATATTGCCTTCGTGATCCTCTTTGTCGCCCGAGCGTGCACCGTGACGGATGGTCTGCTCAATGGCAGCGAGCTTGCCGCCCCACAGCCACTCATCGTCGTTGAGGTTGGGATAGCCCTTGGCACCGCCGCCGCCCGCGCCATGACAGGGCGCGCAATTATCGGCGAAAGCCACGCGCCCTTGCGCACGAGCAAAGTCCAGCAATTGCGGATCGTTCACGATTTCCGCAACCGACGCGGTGGCAAGCTTGTCCATCATCGGACCGCGCTGGCGCTTGAGCTCGTCGAGATCATCGATCACCGCGCTGCGTGTATGCCAACCGAAAACGCCTTGCGTGGAGTTGGTCAGCAGCGGCCAGGCCGGATAGACGATCCAATAGCCGATCGACCAGACAATGGTGATGTAGAACAGCCACAGCCACCAGCGCGGCAGCGGCGTATTCAGCTCGCGCAAGCCATCCCATTCATGTCCCGTGGTCGCGGTGCCGCTCAGGGCGTCGATTTCTTTGTGTTCTTCGGCCACTGATCAATCCTCCCGCAGCGGAATGCGCGCGGCTTCATCGAATTGCTTCTTGCGCGAAGGCCACAGCGCGTAGAGCAATACCAGCGCGAAGATGATGACGAAATATGCAAGGCCCCAAGTCTGGGCGAATTCGGCGACGGTTCGATAGGTTGGGTCCATTGCACTCACCGGATGTTGGCTTTGTCGTCATAAAGCTTGAAGTCCACCTGCGTGCCGAGCATCTGCAGGTAGGCAATCAGCGCGTCAGCTTCTGTGATGCGGGCCGGATTGCCGTCGAAATCGCGCGCGTTCACTTTCGGATAGCGTTTGGCGAGATCGGTGGCGTCGGGGCTGTCGGTGGTGGCTTGTGTCGCCACATCAACGGTGGCCTTGGCAATCATGTCAGCGGAATAGGGCACGCCGAGCAGCGCCTGCACTTTCAGGTCCTGCGCGATGTGCCGGAAGTCGAGATCGGTCTCAGCGAGCCACGAATAGTTCGGCATCACCGAGCCCGGCACGACCGAGCGCGGATCGCGCATGTGATCTTGGTGCCAAGTATCGGAATATTTGCCGCCGACGCGGGCGAGATCGGGGCCGGTGCGCTTGCTGCCCCACTGGAACGGCTTGTCATACATGCTCTCGGCGGCGAGCGAGTAGTGACCGTAGCGTTCGACTTCATCACGCAGTGGCCGGATCATCTGTGAATGGCAGAGATAGCAGCCTTCGCGCACATAGATGTTGCGGCCAGCGAGTTCGAGCGGCGTGTAGGGACGCACACCATCGACCTTTTCGATCGTATTCTTCAGGTAAAACAGCGGCACGATTTCCACGAGACCGCCGATCGCAATCACAATCAGGATCCCTATGACGAGAGCGATCGAGTTCTTCTCGAAAATGGCGTGTCTTGCCCAAAGCGACATGTATGCCCCCGCCTATTCCGCTGGCGCCAGCCTGAAGCTGGCAGGCTCGGCGGAAACTGCCGTGTTCACGGTTTTCCAGAGATTCCAGGCCATCAACAGCGCGCCGGTTAGGAACAGCAGGCCACCGAGCGCACGGATGACATAGAAGGGATGCATCGCTTCCACTGTCTCGACGAAGGAATATTCCAGGAAGCCGAGGCTGGTGTAGGCGCGCCACATAAGGCCTTGCAGGATTCCGGACACCCACATCGCGCTGATGTAGAGCACGATGCCGATCGTCGAAATCCAGAAGTGCCAGTTGACAAGCTTGAGCGAATAGAGCGGGCGGTTCCACAGCCAAGGAATAAGACAATAGAGCGCGCCGAACGAGATGTAGCCGACCCAGCCGAGCGCGCCCGAATGCACATGGCCGATCGTCCAATCGGTGTAATGCGACAGCGAGTTGACGATTTTGACCGACATCATCGGCCCTTCGAACGTCGACATGCCGTAAAACGCGACCGACACAACCATCATCCGCAACACCGGATCGGTACGTAGTTTGTCCCAAGCGCCGGACAGCGTCATGATTCCGTTGATCATCCCGCCCCAGGACGGCATCCACAGCATGATCGAAAATGTCATGCCGAGCGTCTGCGCCCAGTCAGGTAGTGCGGTGTAATGTAGATGATGCGGGCCGGCCCAGATGTAGAGAAAGATCAGCGACCAGAAGTGGATGATGGACAGCCGATAGGAATAGACCGGCCGGTCGGCGCGCTTCGGAATGAAGTAGTACATCATCGCCAGGAAGCCGGCCGTGAGGAAGAAGCCGACGGCGTTATGGCCGTACCACCATTGCACCATGGCATCCTGTACACCCGACCAGACGATGTACGACTTCGGTGAGAATAGTGACAACGGCACCGAGGCATTGTTGCCGAGATGCAGCACCGCAATGGTGATAATGAAAGCGAGATAGAACCAGTTCGCGACGTAAATGTGCGGTTCGGTCCGCCGCATGATGGTGCCGAGATAAACGAGGAAATAGACGACCCAAATCACCGTCAGGAACAGATCCGCGTACCATTCAGGCTCGGCATATTCCTTTGACTGGGTAATGCCGAGAAGATAGCCGGTACCGGCGATGACAATGAAGAAATTGTAGCCGAGCACCACGAACCACGGCGCGATTTCGCCAACGAGTCGTGCACGGCAGGTGCGCTGCACGACATAGAGCGAAGTCGCAATCAGTACGTTGCCGCCGAAGGCGAAAATCACCGCCGAAGTGTGCAGTGGGCGCAGGCGCCCAAACGTGATCCACGGCAGATCGAAATTGAGAACCGGAAACGCCAGTTCGAGCGCAATGTAGAGCCCGACGGTAAACCCGGCGATGCCCCAGAACACGGCCGCGACGCTCGCAAACTTGACCGGGCCCATATTGTAGTTGGGCTTGCCATCGATAGTCAGTGGCGTTTCGGCCGGGCGCTCGTAGTAGCGATTGATGACGGCGAACACTGCCGCGATGCTGGCGGCGGTAAAGAGATAAGCGTGGAAAGCGAATTCCGGCGTGAAGGCCTTTGCCGCCACGACAATCGACAGCAGCGCCAAAGCTGCGAAGGCAAGCGCCGAGCCCCCTTCGCCGATCGTCATGGTTTTTTGGGGAGCGTTCGCCATCTGTCCTGTCCATTTGTGGCTTGGCGTAAAAAATCCGGGATCTGAAGGCGACTTATCGCCCGAAGCCCCCGCAGCGACCTTGACGCAGGTCAAACAACGGGTCAGCCGCCGCGCATCCAGCCGCGCCAGCCCCAATGGCGTGGGCCGCTGGTATTAATGCGCGCTTTCTGCTCCTCATTGAGCGTGGCGTAGAAGGCATCAAAAGCCGGACGCACGGTCTTGATCGCCCGCTGCATGGCGTCGAGGCGCTTCTCCATCAGCTCCAGACGTGCCGTGGCACTGGCCGGAAATTCGCGCGGGCAAGCCGCCGCCACGATTTCTGCGGCCTTGGCCGAAGCGGTTTGCAAGTCATTGAGTGCCGCACGTTGTCCTTCAGTCGGGGAGATCAACCGCTCGATACGTTCCGTGCGCCATTGAGCGAGGCCGGCGCCGCGCGGATCGCACATCGCGCCCATGCCGCTCCCGCCCATCATGCCCGGGCCCATCATCATGCCGCGCCCCCAGCCGTGCCCGCGCGGACCATAACCGGGGCCTGGTCCCGCCTCACCGCCTGGCCCGGAACCGCCGGCCGCGGGCGGATTGGCGGGACCAGGACTCGAAGTTTGGGTAACGGCCGGTGTCCCCAGGATTGTTGCGGCAACTACGATCGCAGCGGCGGATGTCAGAAATGACTTCATGGTGGTCTCCCGCGCTTGCTGATTTATCAAAAATTATTCTGTGCCACCTGCAGGGTACGGGCTTTGACGCAGGTCAACGGGGGACTTCAGGCAAATTGTCGGCCCCAGTAAAGACAAAGGCGCACCCCGCGCTCCCTATGGGCCGCGGCGGCACGCCTTCTCGTCGCCCCTGAACTCAGGCGGCGGACTTGACTTCGATCTTCTTGGCCTGTGCCGGCGCTGGTTTGGGAACCGTCACCTTGAGCAGGCCTTTGGAAATGTTCGCCTTGATGGCGTCGGCGTTGACGCCCTCCGGCAGTTCGAGTGTGCGCTCGAACGAACCATAGCTGCGCTCGACCAGCCGATAATTTTTGTCTTTCTGCTCCTTTTCGGCCTTTTTCTCACCACGGATAGTTAGAATGTTGTCGGCGATGTTGATTTGAACGTCCTTTTCTTCGAGTCCCGGCAATTCGGCGGTGATCTCGATTTCCTTGTCGGTTTCCGTCACGTCCATGCTCGGCATCAGAGCGATTGCTCCATTGCCAGCTATTGCGGGAAATCCACGAGAGAAATCTTCGAACAACCGGTCGATCTCGCGTTGCAAGGACATGAACGGGCTTGCGACCGAACGGTCGCGGCCAATGGGGATAAGCGATTTCAGGTTCATGAATGCCTCCGTCATGTGATGCCGCATTTCGGGCAGTATAGGTTACTTACAATAAGCGTGCGTCTCATTCCTTGAGCCAGATCAAAGTCTATTTACGCGGTGATCACGTGGCTAATGCGTGACGACATCTTCCCTCGGCTCGATGGTGAGACCTGAAGTCGGCTCGACCCACACCATGTGATCCTTTACCGCTTTCACGCCCGGAATGTTTTCGGCGGCAACCTTCAGCGCTTCACGCTGGCGTTCGTCGACAATTACGCCCCAAAATTCGACAACGCCGTCGCGCACCACAACATTGGTCATGGCCGTCGGCGCCCACTTCTCTTTCTGCATTTCCGCAAGCAACTTTTCGCGAATGGTTGAGTCATCTTTCGCGGCCTTTGGCTCGGTGCGCGCCAGGCTGACCATTGCGTGCATGAGATTGGAGCGGGTCACGATGCCGACGACCTTATTCCCGTGTAGCACCGGCACGCGCTTGATGCGGTGGCGCTCCATCAGTTCCACGATATCTTCAAGTGTCGTGTCTTCGCTAACGGTGTGCACTTCGGTGGTCATCACCTCGGCGACTTTGCTACCATGCGAGTGCGTATATTCAGCGGCGATCTTGCCCGGACCCATCAGGAATTCGAGCCAGCGCGAACGCTTTCTCTCTGTCCGGGTCTCGCGACGGCGCAGGAAATCACCCTCCGACAAAATACCCACCAGTTTTCCAGCCTTGTCGATCACCGGCAGGCCGCTGATCTGATGCTGAAGCATGTACCGCGCCGCCTGCAGCACCGTAGCGTCCGGATCGGCCGAAATGACGGCCGGCGTCATGACATCACTGGCTTTCATGGAGTCCTCCAACTGTTCGGAAATATGAAACCATGAGGCGGCAGCGGCGGTATTGATGTGGGTCAACTCAGGATTTTGCTTCGTCATCCTGAGGTGCGAGCGCGAAGCGCGAGCCTCGAAGGTTAACGGCGAGTCTCAGTGCTTCCATTCCGGAGCCGGCACGGGCGTCCAGGCACGCTTGAGCCCCAGGTCATCGACGATGGCGTTAGCGGCGATATAGCCGGGCGCGCCGTTGATGCCGCCGCCGTTGCCCGACGAGGAGCCACAGAGATAGAGCCCTTCCACCGGCGTCCGAGAACCTGGCATCAGTGGGTGCGGCCGGTTGATGCCGAGCTGGTTTGGAATGTAGGCACCGACGCGCACGGCACCCTGACGCATATTGTCATTGAGCTTTTCGACGTCAAGCGGCGTGAACAGATAGCTCCCGAGCAGGTTGTCGCCTTCGAGATTCAAGGCATAGATGCGCCAATAGTCGAGAACGCGCTGCGTGTAATCGGCGCGGTTACGCTCCCATTCCTGCGGCCCGCCGTCGACCGAATAGGGCGCGAACGGCCACCAGAACGCGACGTGCTTGCCGGCCGGCGCATAACTTGGGTCGAACTGGCTGTTGCAGGCGCCGTTGCCCATCAGGATC
>DASSLE010000154.1:0-6722 GCA_035689725.1 Pseudolabrys sp. | reverse complement strand
TCCCAAAACGCCATAGTCCTGGCGTGGGTTGAGCTCGCGACTGAAAAGCCGTTCTGAGGGTCCGGAGGGAACCTGAAACTCAACGCCACCGAACACACCAAAGCTAAGTGGACTCGCCGTACGCGTCAACAAGAGATAGTCGTCAAATCTGAATCAAACACTAAATCTTGTGTCTAACCGGTGAACTTCGGGGACAACGGACCCCGAGAACCCGAGCAGTATTGAGCCTTCCCGACCTCACGAAAAGTTTTTTTCTGGGCTATGAGGGGTAGGTTTTTATGCCTCCGGCCATAACAGAAAAATGACGAGAAAATGGGACTTCCATGCCGATCCGTGGCGCGGTCGCCCGCGGGCGTGCCCGGGGACAAGGCGAGGAAAAACCGTTCGGTTGAGTGACCGGAGTCGCTGATTCTCGAAATCAGGTCAGTGCCTTACGGCGCACGCGCGGGGTGAGCGAGCGGGTCGCGACGTAACCCACTCCTGTGAATTCAACTTTACGGCGCATTGGGCCGGCCGGCGTCGCGCCAAACAAAAAGGCGGACCCACGAGGAGTCCGCCTTTCATACCGGCACTGTCGTTCCGAACCTCAGCACTGGCGAGCCAAATCTTAAGCGACTCGCGCGCCCGCGCTGATGAATTCGTGGGCAGGATAGCCGCAAGCTGCGCTGAAACGCAACCGCCAGACCCAAGCCCTGGAGTCGGTCAGCGTGACCGCCGGATGCCGCGCTTGCGGGTCGCGCCACGCGATCCGGACGCGCCTCCGGGATTGCCACCGTCCGTGAAGCTGATCTGACGCGCGTGCGGGAGCGCCTCCGGGTGCTCCTTTTGCAGGAAATCGATCAGCCTTTCGCGAATCTCGCAGCGCAAGTCGAAGGTTTGCCCCGCGGAGCGGGCACTCATCAGGCAGCGCAGCTCTATGCTGCCTTCCTTCAAGTCGGTGACTTGCAAGGCGGCGACTATTCCATCCCATTTGTCGGATTGTTTGAGGATTTCGTTGAACTTCTCACGGATGATGGCGACCGGCGCGCGGTAATCCACGTAGATCGTGACATTGCCGATCAGCGCTGATGTCTCGCGCGTCCAGTTCTGAAACGGCTTCTCGATGAAATACGTGAGCGGCACAATCATGCGCCGCAAGTCCCATAGCTTCACGACGACATAGGTCGAGGTGATCTCCTCGATCGTGCCGTGCTCGTTCTCTACGACCACTGCATCGTAGAGGCGGATCGGCTGCGTCATTGCGAGCTGCACGCCCGCCATCAGATTGCTCAGCACCGGCCGCGCAGCAAGGCCTGCGACAATTCCGGCAACGCCGGCGGAAGCGAACAGACTGATGCCGTATTGGCGCACGGGCTCGAAAGTCATCAGCGCGATGCCGAACGTCAGGAGGATCAGCAGCACGTCTGCGCTTCGTACCAGCACGCGGATTTGCGTGTTGTGCTTACGCGCGAGCAAGTTGTCGTCAACATCGAGCCGGAAGCGGCGCAGATAGATGTTTGAAGCAATGTTTAATGTCGCGATCGCCGCCCACCCGATCAGACCTATCACCGCCATCGCCAGCAGCCGCGTCAGCCATCGGGCGGTATCAGGGTCGAGCGGCGCGACCGGGATGGCGATGATGACGGCCAGGATCAGCAGCGCGAGCTGGCTCAGGCCGCGCGTCTGAGTGAAGGTCGAAAACATGTAAGGGTAGCGATCGGCAAGTGTGCGGCGCGCCAGCTTGCGCGCCCATCGATGCAGCGCGAGCGCAACGAGCATTGCGATCGCGAAGATCAGCAGTGCGACCACCGGGTCAGGCAGCCAGTCGAGTAAGTTTTTCATCCAGGTCAGCGCAGCTCTGGGCGAATCCATGCGGCCTTAGTATCATCCATAGAAGAGCGGCGAAAATGGGTTAGTGGTCTTTGGCGTGATCGTTCCGCCGCTGGACAAGGCCACGGCGAGGTGGCAAAACGCCCGCGTTCCAACGATTTTCAATGCGCGGCGGCGATGAAAAGTTTCCTGCTCAAGCTGTTCACCTGGTGGAATTCGCAGACATTCGGCACCCAGTTCTGGACCTGGATGTACGGCGAAGCCGTCGGTGAGGACGAATTTGGCAATCGTTATTATCGCACGCGTGGGGGCAAAATCGACAAGACGCTCGGCTTCGAGCGGCGCTGGGTGATCTACAACGGTTATACCGAAGCTTCGAGCGTCCCGCCGTCCTGGCACGGGTGGCTGCATCACACCGTCGACATGCCTCCGACACAGGAAAGCTATAAGCCGCGTCCGTGGCAAAAACCGCATCGGCCGAACATGACTGGTACGCCCGCCGCGTTGCGGCCGCCCGGATCCACACTCGCTGCCGGCCGCCGTCCGAGGGCGACTGGCGACTACAAGGCGTGGAATCCGGGGACCGGCAATCAGTAATTGGTGATCGGATAAAGGTGGCACTTGGGGCCGCTCCTCCTCGCGGAAAGCGGGGACCCAGATTGGACATTTGCCGGCTCGACATTTTGATTTGGATTTGCGCTTTCGCGGGAATGAGCGGAGTTTGGTACTGATTTCTCAACCCTTGGACCGCCCTTTCAACGCCGTATTCCCCGTGTTAACCGGGCATTGCTACCGGCGTCAGGCGAATCCACGCCGGCCAGGCAAAAAAGCCGGACTTTAATGGCGCGTTGCATCTGTTCAGTCGCGTTGTTAACGGTTGCCGCACTGCTTGCGGCGCCACCTGCCTTCGCGCAGTTCGGATCGATCTTCGGCGACCCCCCGCCGCGTCCACCGGCGGACGTACCGAGTCCGCCGCCTTCGAGACGGCCGCCGCCACAACAGCCATATTATCCTGGCCGTGACGAGCCGCCTCCTCAGCCGTTGCCCGCACCGATGAACTTGCCGCCGTCGAACCGGCCCGGTGGCGGCACCATACAATCGCAGCCGCTACCGCCACCGCCGGGTGGATTGGCGGCACCACCGGCGCCACAGGAGCAGCCGCCGCAAGGCGCGGCTATGGGACCGCCGCCGCCTGCCTTGCCACCGGGCCCAGGTTCGCCGCGCAACGTCCCGCAGCCAGTCAATACTGCGCCGCAGCGCGGCGACGAAGTTGTGGTCGAGCCGTCGCCACAGCGCATCGCCAATCCGACCGCGGTGTTCTCGGGTCTCGACAAGATTACAGGCCGCATCATTTCGTTCGACGTTGCCATCAACGAGACCGTGCAGTTCGGCGCACTGCAGGTGACGCCGCGCGTATGCTATTCGCGCCCGCCGACCGAGACCCCCAACACTGATGCCTTCGTTGAAGTCGACGAGGTGACGCTGCAAGGGGAGATCAAGCGCATCTTCACGGGCTGGATGTTCGCAGCGAGTCCTGGCCTGCACGCGGTCGAGCATCCGATCTACGATGCGTGGATCACGGACTGCAAAGGCGGGCAAAGTCCGAGCGTCGCAGAAGTGCCTTCGGAAGCGACGCCCAAGCAACCGGCGCGCTCGCAACAGCAGCAACGGCCGCCTCAACAGCCGCAACGGGCGCCAGCCCCGCAGCGCGCGCCACCGCCGCCCGGATTCTTTTCGCCGCCGCGGTAAGGCAGTCGTGCCCCGGATGCGGTGCAGCATGAGCCATAAGCACGTTTACGCGCGTCTTCGCCGCGCTATGGCGAAGTGATGCACCGCTAATCCGGGGCCGTCACGCAATCTTTCCGCTCGTCCCCGCGAAGGCCGGGACCCAGTGAATTTTGAGCGTGCAATCCTGAATTCCCGCTCGTGCGGGAATGAGCGGAGGCGAGTGGGCTGCGCTGCGCTCGGGACACGTCCCATGCCGCATCCGGGGGACGAGTCAGCGAATAATCTCCAGCGCTTCAGCGCCACTGAGAGGGCGATCGGGCGGCAGCGCTGTGAAATTGGCCTCGCCGATCAGTGCTTCCTCCAGCAGGCGATGATAGCGCCGCTTGGGCACTTCGACCGCGCCGAAAGTTCTCAGGTGCTCGGTGACATATTGCGTGTCGAGCAGGCGGTAGCCGCCAGGCCTGAGCCGCGCGATCAGGTGCACCAGCGCAACCTTTGAGGCATCGCGCGCGCGGTGGAACATGCTCTCGCCGAAGAAGGCGCGGCCGAGCGTGACGCCGTAAAGCCCGCCGACCAGCTCGTTGCCCTCATAGACCTCAACAGTATGACAATGGCCGCGCTCGAACAGGGCGCGGTAGATGCGGCGGATTCGCGTATTGATCCAGGTGCGGGCGCGGTCCTGCTTGGGCTCGGCGCATCCCGCGATCACCCCATCGAAGTCCCGGTCCACATGCACCGTCCACGGCGTCGAGCGGACCGTGCGCGCCAGCCGCACCGGCACGTGAAATCCTTCGAGCGGAATGATTCCGCGCATGTCCGGCTCGATCCAATAGAGCGCCGGATCGTCCGCGCTTTCGGCCATCGGAAAGATGCCGCAGGCATAGGCCTTCAGCAGCACTTCCGGCGTGATCTCGATGTAGGTGTTTTCGCGGTTTGCCATGGCCTGTATCGCGGCATGAAAGATTGAAATGAGGAGGCGTCAGCGACCTCTGTTAACCATTTAGGCACCATAATGCAGCAAATTTCTGAAGCTCGTTCGGCCTTTGCGTTGGCCGGAAAGGGGCTGACGGCAGTGCGGAGAGGGTGCATGGGTTGAGCCAGCGCACCGATTTCGGTCCTGGTGGTCGAAGATGAAGTGCTGATCAGCAACCTTGTCGCTGATGCTCTGAGCGCCTCCGGTTTTGTCGTGCATGAAGTAACAACTGCCGACGAGGCGCTGCGATACATCGACTCCGACGCCGAGACCGATGTCCTTGTTCACCGACATCAATTTGCCGGGCGGCATGAACGGCGCAGAATTGGCGGAGCGCGCGCGAATTGCGGCCCGAGATGCCGGTCGTCTATGCCTCGGGACGGTTTAAGCTGTCCGAGATTGCCTCATTGGTGCCGCGCTCGCTCTTTGTGGCGAAGCCCTATGACCCGAACGGCTCTACTGACGCGGCTCACCGGCAGTAATTCGTCGGCTTAGCTTTCCATCCCGCCGCTGGCGAGGAACTGCTCCAGCCAGTGGATGTGATAGTTGCCGTCGATGATGTCCTTTTCGCGCACCAGGGCGCGAAAGAGCGGCAGTGTCGTTTCGATGCCGTCCACCACCACTTCGTCGAGCGCGCGTTTTAACCGCATCATGCACTCGGTGCGCGTCTTACCGTGCACAATCAGCTTGCCGACGAGTGAATCGTAATAAGGCGGGATGCTGTAACCCTGGTACACAGCGGAATCGATGCGAACGCCGAGTCCGCCTGGTGCGTGATAGTGCAGAATCTTGCCGGGCGAAGGCCGAAAGGAAACGGGGTTCTCGGCGTTGATGCGGCACTCAATCGCGTGGCCGTGGAATTTCACGTCGCTTTGCTTGATGGCGAGGTGGCCGCCGGCCGCAACGCGGATCTGCTCGAAGATGAGGTCAATGTCGGTGATCATTTCGGTCACCGGGTGCTCGACCTGAATGCGCGTGTTCATCTCGATGAAGTAGAACTCTCCGTCTTCATAAAGGAACTCGACCGTCCCGACACCGAGATAGCCGATCTCGCGCATCGCTTTCGCCACCGTCTCGCCGATTGCGTCGCGTGCGCCGGCGTTGAGCGCGGGCGAGGGGCCTTCCTCCCAGACCTTTTGGTGACGGCGCTGTAACGAGCAATCGCGCTCGCCGAGGTGAATGGCATGGCCCTCGCCATCGCCAAGCACCTGGATTTCGATGTGGCGGGGACGCTCGAGATATTTTTCGATATAGACGGCATCGTCCCCGAATGCGGCCTTGGCCTCGGCGCGTGCGGTCGAAAGTGCGATGGATAGCTCACTTGCGCTGCGCGCGACCTTCATTCCGCGTCCGCCGCCACCGGCGGCTGCCTTGATCAGCACGGGAAAGCCGATCTCGGCTGCGACCTTGTACGCTTCCTGGTCGGATCCGATACCGCCTTCCGAGCCGAGGACCACCGGAATGCCTAACTTCTTCGCGGTGCGTTTGGCCTCTATCTTGTCACCCATCAGGCGGATGTGTGCGGCCTTCGGTCCGATGAACTGCACGCCGTGTTCGGCGAGAATTTCTGCGAAGCGCGCATTCTCAGAGAGAAATCCGTAGCCGGGATGTACGGCGTCCGCGCCGGTGATCTCGCAGGCTGACAGTATGGACGGAATGTTGAGGTAGCTATCCTTCGCCGCTGGCGGGCCGATACAGACGCTTTCATCGGCAAACCGCACATGCATGGCGTCGGCGTCTGCGGTGGAATGCACGGCCACTGTCGGTATGCCAAGTTCCTTGCAGGCGCGCAGCACCCGGAGTGCGATCTCGCCGCGATTGGCGATCAGGATTTTATCAAACATTACAGACTCGTGTCCCCGGACGCGGTGCAGCGCGCAAGCGGTGCACCGCTGATCCGGGACCGCTCCAGATTGTGACGGTCCCGGGTCTGCGCACCGCCGATCAGCGCTGCGCTGCGCCCGGGACACATCAAGTGGTCAGGCGATAGCACGCGCACTCACTCGACAATCACCAGCGGCTCGCCGAATTCCACCGGCTGGCCGTCCTCAAACAAAATTTGAATCACGGTGCCGGCGCGCGGGGCCGGAATCTGGTTCATGGTTTTCATCGCTTCGACAATCAGCAGTGTATCGCCGACTTTGACCTTGCTGCCGATGTCGATGAAAGGCTTGGTGCCGGGTTCGGCCGCGGCATAAGCGGTACCCACCAT
>DASSLE010000153.1:0-9397 GCA_035689725.1 Pseudolabrys sp. | reverse complement strand
CTTGGAATCCTCGCGGCGCTGCACGATTCGATTTTGCAGCTACCGACGGCCCTGGTGGTAGATCATTTCGGCGGCACGCGGCGTCGCGCAGCCAGGCTTCGAGCAACTCCTGGCGCTACTGCGCAGCGGAAAGATCTATGTGAAAATTTCCGCCGCTTACCGCATCTCGCAGCAGCCGGATTATGCCGACGTCGGGCCGATTGCTCGCGCGATGATCGCCGCCAACCCCGATCGCATCGTCTGGGGCACCGATTGGCCGCATCCTGGTGCTGCCAAGCGCGATCCCGCGGTGATCGAGCCGTTCCGACCGGAAGACGACGGCGCGGCGCTCAACCGCCTCGCCGGATGGACCAAGACCCGCACCGAGCTGCAAAAGATTCTCGTCGACAATCCGGCAGGGCTTTATCAATTCTAACGAACATAAGAAGGCACGGAGGAACCTATGTGGAGAAAGCTCGCGGCCGCCAGCCTATGCGCCGCCGCATTCGGCGTCGCCGCCCACGCTGAAGTCAACGAAGTACGAATGTCGAAGCAGTTCGGCCTGCCTTACCTGCCGATGATCGTCATCGAGGCGCAACAGTTAATCGAGAAAAACGCCAAGGCCGCTGGTCTCGGCGATGTCAAAACCTCATGGACGCAACGCGTCGGCCCGGCGGCCGAGCTTGATGCACTACTGGCCGGCCAGGCCGACTTCATCGGGCCGGGCGCTACCACGCTTGCGACCATTTGGGAAAAGACCGTCGACACGCCGCAGGAAGTGCGCGCCCTCATTGCCATGCAATCGATGCCGTTTGTGCTGGTGACGCGCAATCCGGATGTAAAAACGATCGCGGACTTCACCGACAAGGACAAGATCGCGCTGCCCGCGGTCAAGCTCACCGGCCACGCACTGATACTGGAAATGGAAGCCGCCAAAATCTGGGGGCCCGATCATTACGACAAGCTCGACTCGATCACCATCACCCGTTCGCATGCGGATGCCGCCGCGGCGGTGATGGGCGGCGGCTCCGAGATCAATTCACATTTCGCCAGTTCTCCGTTCTATTATTACGAACTGGCGACGCCGGGCGTCCATCAGGTGCTCAAGTCCTATGATGTCGTCGGCGGCAAGCACACCAATGGTACGCTGGTGGCAACGAAAAAATTCCATGATGCCAATCCGAAAATATGCGCGGCGGTCGTTGCGGCGTTCAACGACGCCAACGCCTTCATCAAGGCACATCCGCGCGAGGCCGCGCAAACCTATCTGACGGCGACCAAGGACAAGAACCCGCTCGATGCGCTGGAAAAAATGGTGGCCGATCCGGATGTCGAATACACGACCACACCGGTCAATGTGATGAAGTTCGTCGACTTCATGTACAAAGTTGGCCGCCTCAAGAAGAAGCCGGCCTCGTGGAAGGACATGTTCTTCCCCGAGGCGCATGGTCTGAATGGCAGTTGAGCAGGAACGCGATGAGCACAGTCAGCGAAGCTACCAAACCCGAAACGATGCAGGGGCCGTTCTATGCCGCGGTCGAGGCGGCGGAAGCCTTCGGCCGCCGCCTACTGGTCGCGCATGGCCTGTCTGAACAAGACGCAGCCATTATGGCCGGTTGTCTGGTGCGCGCCGACTTGCGCGGCGTCGATACCCACGGACTGCAATTCCTGCCGCAATATCTCGACCGGGTGCGGCACGGATTGGTCAATCCGAAGCCCAATCTGGTGGTCGAGCGCGTCACGCCGATGATCGGCTCGCTTGACGGCCAGAATGGCTACGGCTTCGTGGTCGCGACCAAGGCCATGGCCGCCGCCATCGAGATGGCGAAGGAGTTCGGCGTCGGTATCGTGTCGGCGCGGCGCAGCACGCATTTCGGCATGGCGGCCTGCTATACGCTACAGGCGCTCGAGGCCGGATTGATTTCGTTCGTTTTCACCAACGCCTCCCGCGCCATGCCGCCCTGGGGCGGACGCGACGCTTTCCTCGGCACTAGTCCGTTTGCCGCCGCCGCACCCGCCGGCAAGGAAGTGCCGTTCGATCTCGATATGTCGCCGGCCGTGGCCGCACGCGGCAAAATCAGGCGCGCGGCGCGACGCGGCCAGAAAATTCCGATCGGCTACGCGCTCGATAAAAATGGCCAGCCGACGACCGATCCGAATGCGGCACTGGACGGCGGCGTCGTGCTGCCGATCGGCGGGCCGAAGGGTTCGGGGATTTCGATGCTGATGGATGTCATGAGCGGCGTCATCTCGGGCGCGGCCTACGGCGGCGACGTGCGCAACCAGTTCCTCGATTACGACCAGCCGCAGAATGTCGGACACTTTTTCATGGCGATGAAGCCTGACCTTTTCATCTCAAAGGACGAGTATCTCGAGCGCATGGATACGCTGGTGCAGCGCGTCCACGCCGTGCCGACCGCGGAAAGCTTCGATGAAGTCATAATGCCGGGCGAGACCGAACGCCGGCTCGAAGCGTCGCGCCGCCGCACCGGCCTGCCGTATCACGCGAAGGAAATCGCCGCCTTGCAGAAGGAGGCCGCCACGGCCGGACTGCCGGCGCTGCCGGTCTCGAACGCGCCGCTGGTCTAGCAATGAAGATCAACGACTACGATCTCGACATCGTCGTTCAGGGCTTTCCGGGTAAATCGGTGTGCCATGGCGGGCTGGGCTGGAGCTCGGTGGTCTTGCTGCGCGCACATGACCGCATTGTGCTGATCGATACCGGCGGCTTCAGCATGCGCACTATGCTGATCAAGCGCTTCGCCGAGCGTGGATTGAAGCCGGCCGATATCACCGATCTTTTGCTCACGCACTCGCACCACGATCATTCCGTGAACTGGACGTTGTTTCCCAAGGCCCGCATCGTGATCGGCGTGAACGAGCTTGAATGGTCATTGAAGGAGCCGTGGGGCATTGGGCCGGTGCCCGAGCTTTACGTGCGCGAGCTCAACACTTGGCCGACGGTGCACAAGGCCGCCGATGGCGAGGAAGTGTTTCCCGGTATCACCGCGCATCTCGCACCCGGCCACACGCCCGGCTGCCTAGTGTTTGTCTTACACGCTGGTGAGCGCGACGTGATCTTCGCCGGCGACGCCGCCAAGAACCGCGCCGAGATGGTCTCGGGCACGACCGACATGACTTACGACGCCGCGGTCAGCAAGGCGTCGATCGAGGCGATCTGGAAATTATGGCGGAAGCGGCCGGGCAATATTCTGGTGCCGGGCCACGATGTGCCGATGATGCTGGAAGATGGCAAGCCGGAATATATCGACAAGCGCGAAGCCGCCATCCGCGTCTGGTATGGCGACGACATAGAAACCACGACGCTGTTCAAGCTGACGGTATGAACACGCAGAAGGCGGGGGGTTCATGCGGCAAACCATCAAGACACTGATCGTGGTGCCGGAGAACAACACCACGATGGAGCCGGAAATTTCCGCGCTGTGTCCCGCGCTGGCGCCGATACCGGTGGCGCGCGTCAAGCGCCCGGCACGCACGCTGCTGCTAGAAGACTTGCCCACCTATGCCGAAGCGACCTTGGGCGCCATTGAACCATTTGCGGCGGAGCAATTCGATCTTGTGATCTATGGCTGCACGGCGGCGGGATTCCTCGGCGGTCCCAGCGGCAATGCCCGCATGGTGGACAGGTTGCGCGAGCGTACGTGCGCCACCGTGGTCAGCACGGCCGGCGCGATGGTGGAGGCATTGCGCAGCGCCGGCGTTTCAAACACAGCGGTGGTGACGCCCTACCTACAGCCGGTCAATGACGGCCTGCGCGACTACCTCGAATCGTCCGGCATCCACGTCGAGACATTGAACAGCTTCTTTTGCAAAACCACCGCAGAGCTTGGTCAGATCACCGAAGATCAAGTTCTTGAACTGGCGCGACGAACGGTGACGGCGCGGAGCAAGAGCCTGTTCGTCGCCTGTTCGCAACTGCCGACGCTGAACGTGGTCGCTCAATTGCGCGCCGAGCTCCAGATTCCGGTCTGGTCGTCAATTCAGGCCACCGCCTGGGCCGGCGCTAAGACGCTGACGGCGCAAGGATTTCCGGTGCAACTCACCGAAGCAGTATGATGGGAAGACTATGGACGAAATGACTAAGCACGATCCGGATGCCGGCTTCGAGCCAGCCTTTGCAGCCCCGCCGAACGCCTGCGACACGCATTTTCACGTGTTCGGCGCGGCCGAGCGTTATTCTTACGGCACCGACATCCGCTACAAGCCGCCTTATGAACCGCTGGAGGCCTATCTCAAGCTCGCCCGCCGTCTTGGCTTTGTGCGTTACGTCTTCGTCCAGCCCAGCGCCTATGGCTTTGACAATTCCTGCATGCTGGATTCCATGCGTGAACTTGATCCGGCGGTCCGGCGCGGAATCATCGATCTCGACGAGAGCAAGACCAGCGATAAGGAGCTGGCCAGTCTTAATGCCGTCGGCGTGCGCGGCATCCGCGTCAACATCTCACCGATCCGCAAGCCGGAGGCCGGGCTCGCCGCCTCGATGCTGCCGCGCATCGCGCGGCTGACCAAGATCTGCAAGGAGCTCGGCTGGCATCTCGATTTTCTTACGCCGGGCTGGTTGGTCAGCGAGTTGATGCCGACCCTGCGCGAACTGCCGATCGAGTTTTCGGTCGCGCACATGGGCCTGTATCCTGCCAAGGACGGCCCGGGGCAACCGGGTTTTCAGAAATTTCTTGAGCTGGTCGGTGACGGCTCGAAGCGCTGCTGGGTCAAACTCACCGGCATCTATCGGTTTTCCGGCAAGCCGGACTTCGCCGATGTGAAACCGATCGCGCAAGCGCTGATAGCAAAAGTGCCGGATCAATTGATCTGGGGCAGCGACTTTCCACATCTGTCGTTCCACGACCGCGTCGGCACAATTCAACTCTACAACCTGCTCGGTGAATGGGCGCCCGATGCAGGGATGCGCAAACGCATCCTCGCCGACAATCCCGCCCGGCTGTTCGGATTCAAGTAAGTTTGAGTCGAAAAAACAGCATTGGGGAGGAGGCCATGAACAGACGTGAATTCGTCGCTGGTCTTGTTGCGCTTCCGGCTTTTGTGCGGCCGGCTTCCGCCGAAGTTTCTACTATCAATCTGGGCAAGCAATACGGCCTGCCCTTTCTGCCGCAAATGGTGATGGAGGATCAGAAACTGATCGAGGCGCAGGCCGCGCGGCTCGGGATTAATAGACTGAACGTCGGCTGGCTGACCATGGGCGGCCCCGGCGCGCTGAACGACGGATTGCTGGCCGGACAGATTCAATTCGTCAATGTCGCGTCACCGTCGCTCGCAACGCTCTGGGACAAAACCTTCGGCACGCCGCAGGAAGTGCGCGCGGTCTGCACGGTCCAGTCGATGCCCTATGTGCTCACGACGCGGAATCCGGCGGTAAAGACGATTGCCGATTTCACCACGGCCGACCGCATCGCCGTGCCAACCGTCAAGATTTCCGGACAAGCTATGGCGCTACAAATGGCGGCCGCCAAGCTGTGGGGCTTCGAGAAGTACGACAAACTCGATGAGTTCACGGTGACCATGAGCCATCCTGACGCCATGCAGTCGATGCTCTCAGGGCAGACCGTCAACAGCCATTTCGCCGTGGCGCCGTTTAATTATTACGAACTCAGGGTCCCCGGCATCCATAAGGTGCTCAACAGCTACGAGACCGACGGCAGGCACACCAACGGCATTCAGGTCACGACAAAGGCTTTCCATGACGCCAATCCGAAGATTTGCATTGCGGTGCGCGCGGCGCATGAAGACGCCAATGCGTTTATCAAGCGTGAGCCGAAGGCCGCTGCGGAGATTTATCTGAAACTCACCAATGACAAAAAGAATACAGCCGACGATCTGGTGGCGATGATCAGCGATCCCGACATCGACTACACGACCGCACCGGCTAATCTGATGAAACATGTCGAGTTCATGCACAAAGTCGGCCGCATAAAGCACTTGCCAAAGTCTTGGAAGGACATGTTCTTCGTCGAGGCGCACGACCTTAGTGGCAACTGACAGGCCGCCCGCGCGCCGCGGCCCGGAAATTTTGCAAAATCGTGGCTTCTAGCCCGCCAGAGACTCCAGAAAGTAGCGCCCGCATAGGATGTTAGATGCAAATTCCCTAATCAACGAAACAGGGAATTATTTCGGCGTAGCAGGGAAATCTGGCGCAAGAATAGGGAATTTCGCCTGCAAAGCCGATATCATCCCCACGAGAGGTTTCCGGTACACATAGGAGAGACGCAGCAATGACCATGGGATCGTTTGTGACCGGCAACATGGACTATATTCGCCGCCCATTCGTCGCCAACATCAAGCCGGGCCACCGCGTCCTCATTCTCAGCGACTTCTCGCACGATCCGCGCGTTTGGCAGATCGTCCAAAGCGTCTGTGCGGAACTCGGGGCGGAAACGACGGTCGCGTTGTTCGAGCGCCGTCCCGCGGACTATTACGACCCGCCGTCGGCCGTGTGCGAAACCATGATGAAGTCGGACTTCAATGTGCTGCTCGCCTCCACTGGCATGCTGCATTGCCACGCAAGCTTCACCGCGATGGCGGCCGGCATCCCGTCGATCTGCATGGATGGCGGCATGCAACTCGAATGGTTCCAGTCCGGCGCTGTGACCGACGACATGAAGCAGATCGCGGTGCGCAAGCACTATGTGGCCAAGAACGTGTTCGGCCCCAACGCCAAGCAATGCCGCGTCACCTCGCAATATGGTACCGAATTCACCTACAGCGTCGAAGGCCGCATCACGCAGCCGCCGCTCCCGACCGACAAGTTCGATCCCTACAAGATCATCAACTTCGCCAAGGACGAGAACCGGCCGGGCAATAACCTGCTCTACTATCTATTTCCGACCGGCGAGTTCAATGTGGCGCCCGTCGAGGGCAGCGCTAACGGCAAGCTCGTGATCGACCTCACCATGCATCACCTTGGCCGACTGCTGACGCCGATCGAGCTCACCGTCGAGAAGGGCCGCGTCGTGAAGATTGAGGGCGGCCCGGAAGCGCGCATTCTGCGCGATTATCTCGAGATCTATGGCGATGAGAATGCTTATATGTGCCCGGCGGAGGCGTCCGTTGGCGTCAATGCCAAGGCGGTCGTGCGCGGCATCCAGCGCGAAGACAAGAATATCATGGGCACGTTGCATTTCGGACTCGGCACCAACGTTGACGTCGGCGGCTCGATCAAGTCGAAGATCCATATGGACGGCGTGATCCTACATCCGACGCTCTATGTCGACGGTGTCAAGCGCATCGACAGCGGCCGCATCCTCGTCCCGATCGAAGGCAAGTAAGCAAGCGGCCCCGCTACAGTCCGGCAAGAAAGTCGCCGATGACGCGGGCGACCGCCCGAGGCTGCTCAATGAACAGCATGTGCGGCGCCCCCGGGATCACCGCAAAGCGCGCGCCCGCGATCCGCTCGGCTATCGCCGCAACGATTTCGGGCGGCGAAGATTTATCAAGTTCGCCGGCAACGCAAAGCGTCGGCACCTGGATCGCACCGAGACGCGCACTGGTATCGATCGCGGCCATAGCGCGCCAAGCCTGTGCCCATGCCATGACGTTATCGGACAGCAGACGATCCCGCGCGGCATCCGCCGCGCCGCTTGCGCGGAATTCCGGGGTGAACCAGCGGTCAAGTGTTGCATCAAGCACGACGCCGATGCCCTTACGCTCCGCTTGTGCACCGCGCTCCGCAGTGATTACGCGGTTTTCAGGCTTCAGCGTGGATGGGCAAGCACAGATCGCAAGGGCACTGACATCCTTCGGATATTTAAGCGCGAGGTGTTGCGCCACCATGCCGCCAAAGGAGAAGCCGACGACGGCGGCCGGCGCGAACCCAAGTGCGCCGAGCAGCGCATGGACGTCATCGGCGTAATCGTCGAGCGAACGCGCCGGCGGCGACGCCGGAGACTGGCCGTGGCCGCGGAGATCGACGCTCAGCACCGTGAAGCTGCGGCGCAGCTCTGCCGCCATCGGCGCGAAAAAGGTCAGGTCAAGCCCGACCGGATGCAGCAGAACCACGCGTGCACCGTTGCCTTCAATCTTGTGGTGAAGCGCCGGGTTGGTCACGCTGTCACCTCCGCCAAATGTTTTTACCACGCTACGATCAAGATTCAATCCAGGAGAACATAATGACGACTTCGCGAGGACTGCTACTAGTGATGGCCGATATCGAACCCGCCGCCGAGCAGGATTTCAACGGTTGGTACGAGCAGGAACACCTTATCGAGCGCATGGCGCTGCCCGGCGTCCTGCGAGCACGACGCTTCGCGGCGCTGGAAGGCTCGCCAAATACTTGGCGCTGTATGATCTGGAATCGCCAGCTGCTCTCGAAACCCCAGCTTATCGCCATCTGATAGGGGCCGGAAAGTCGGCGTGGACGAAGCGCATGGAGCCACAGTTCAGAAATTCACGCGCAATGTTTATGTATCGATCTCTGACCGCAGCGTTGAATAGTCCGCGCGCGTGTTACGGCAGCAGGATCGAGCTGCCAATCGTCCGCCGTGCTTCGAGATCGCGATGCGCTCGTGCCGCGTCGGCGAGCGGATAGCGCTGCTTGACCGAGATGCGCACCGCGCCGCTCTTGAGGGCGGAGAACAGATCAGCGGCGCGTTCCAGCAGCTCGTCGCGAGTGTGCAAATAGTCCGCGAGCCCGGCGCTGGTCACATAAAGCGATCCCATCCGGTTGAGACGAAACAGATCGAACGGCGGGATCAGCCCGCCCGCAGTCCCGTATGACACACACAGGCCACGGCGGCGCAAACAGGCGAGCGAAGTCTCGAACGTGCTGCCGCCGACGCCATCGTAAACGACCGGCAATCCAACGCCGTCGGTGAGAACGCGTACGCGCGCGACGACGTCTTCCTGCGTGTAAATGATCGGATGTTCGCAGCCGTGCGCCCTAGCGAGTTCCGCTTTTTCCGCGGTGCTCACGGTGCCGATCACCCGCGCCCCGAGATGGCGAGCCCACTGGCACATGATCAGGCCCACGCCGCCGGCGGCGGCCTGAATGAGGATGGTCTCGCCGGCGCTGATTGGATGGGCGCCGCGAATGAGATACTGCGCGGTCAGGCCTTTCAAAATCACCGCCGCAGCCGTCTCATCGTCGATGAAATCAGGCAGCTTCACCAGCCGCGCAAACGGCATGACGGTCGCTTGCGAATAGGCGCGCGGCTTGTCCGACGCGTAGGCCACGCGGTCGCCGGGGCGAATCTCGCTCACACCCTCGCCGACGGCTTCCACCACGCCCGCCGCCTCCATGCCGATCACGTGCGGAAACTGCGCGACCGGATAGCGTCCGGTGCGGTGGTGGATATCGGTGAAGTTGAGGCCAATGGCCGTGTGCCGGACGCGGGCTTCGCCCGGTCCCGGCTCGCCTATTTCAACTTCCTCATAACGAAGCTCTTCC
>DASSLE010000152.1:0-4088 GCA_035689725.1 Pseudolabrys sp. | reverse complement strand
TCATCGAATGGCCTTGAAAAGCTTCCGCGCCGAAGCGGATATGGGCTTTCGCATCAGGCCGCGTGCGCAACTGACTGCGGCGTTTTTATCACTTATTGCGCGAATTTGAACAAGCGGTTGGGCGTGTCCCAAAACAGCTTGCGTCGGTCGGCGGCATTTGGAAACAACTGACCAACCAATTCAACCAGCGGTCCATAATCCTGCCGTTCCGGCGCGCGGAGATAAGGCCAGTCTGAAGCCCACACGCAATGATCGAGTGTGAATGTATCAACGATCGCGTGGACGAACGGCCAACAGTCCTCGAAGGGATAAGGCACTTTGGCGAATTTCGAGTAGCCAGAAATCTTGACGCTGACTCGTCCGGTTTTCGCCAGTCGCAGCATCGCCGCAAAGGCCGGCTGATTGAGACCCGCCGGTGGTATCGGCCGCCCGATGTGATCGATCAGAACCTTTACCGGAATCCTTTCGATCCACGGCGCATACATCAGGAATTGATCGTTCTCAACCTGGAGATTGAAGAACATGTCGAGGTCGGCAAGCCGCTTCATCAAGCCATTGGCGTGCTTATAGTGCTCATTGCCGTGGAATGTCGGATTGACCGCCGCGCCGACGATGCCCTGCGCCTGGAATCCTTTAAGCGTAGCGACGTCGGCGTCGAGATCGATTATGGCGATGCCCTTGAAGCGGCCCTCACCTTTCGCGATCGCGTCGAGCATGCAGGAATTATCGCTGCCATAGCCCGAATTCGGCTGCACGAGGAGCGCATACTTCACGCCGTAGGCATTCATCACCTGACGAAATTGCGCCGCGGTGCCGATTTCCTGCCTGGCGGGCTTGTAGGCGATGTCTTTGCCGTATGGAAAATTCGCCGGATCAAGGACATGCGCGTGGCAGTCGATCTTGGGTTCTTCGAAAATATTCATTGATGCCAATAGCTCCACCGGCAGAGCCTTAAATACCGCGACACTGCTATCGGAACAGAGGAAGAAGACACCGAACGAAGGCAAAGAGGCCCGCGCATGTAACGAGGGCAATCTGTAGCGTGGCGATCCAGTATATCCAAGGGTTTGAATGTCGGAAATAACGCCCAACCGGCGGCGTGTAGGCGCAACCGCTCTTTAATGTGTCAACAAGAAGGTAGATGAAGTAGATGGCCAGGAATGCGGATATGAATGCGCCAGCGATCAACAGGCTCCCCCACTTTAAATCCGAACGCGAGTAACGGATGAATTGTCCGCTTTGTGTCAATAGCGGACATCAGGCGGGGGTGACTTGGCAGTTGATGGATATCAAATATCGTCTCAATAGATTTCTATAGAATTGCCTTTTGGAGCCTCTCATGAAAAAGAACAAGATCCGTCCAAGACACCCACTGCTATCGTGGTGTGCCGCCGCTGCAATCATTTTGATCGCCGTTACCAATGGCACTTGTGCGCGCGCGCAGACGCCGACCAATGGGCTCATCATGCTGATCGAGTTCGAAAAGATCGAAGGTCTGCGCCATTGGGAGCACGAGCTAGACATACGCGGCCTAACGGCGCTCGTGCAGGCGCAGCACAACGTGATGGAAAAATACCCAGAGGATTTTGCACGCCTGGCGGCGAAAGATTATCCGGTCACCGGTATCGATGCCGAAAAGCCGTTTTGGGACATGCCTTATGACGAGCAAGTGGCGCGCATGCGCGTGGCCAAGGAGACCGTCGAGCGCATCACGCACAAGCCAATGCGCGTGTTCGGTAGCCGCTATTTTGCCTATGATGAAAACACGTTGAGGGCCGCCGATGCACTCGGCGTCGAATACGTACTCGGCCGTGGTACTGCCGGCGCGCTGGCGACGATTTACGCACCACGCGAGTACAAGACGAAGATCATTTCCGTTTCCAACGTGCCGTTTGGAGATATGGGCACCGGCTCGCTCTGCGATTACAGCTTGTGGGCGCGCGGCTCTACTGACAAGGACTTCGCTGCAATGGTTGATAAGGTGCTCGCCAGTCAGCAATCTGACCTAATCTTGGTGTCGCATGCCTATATTGGCGGCACCTATGCGGGTTGGTGGCAGGCCTACGAAAACGCGCTGGCGCGGCCGGAGGTCAAATGGCGGCCGTTCGGCGAATGGGTGCGCGCGGTGAAGATCAACGCCATGCCGCTGGTCGAGATCCCGGCCAACCGCGAGGTCAAGTACGATACACCGCGGCCGGCCGTCCCGTTAGAAAAACTCCAGCGCTTGCCGGGCTTGTCGTTAGACCGCGGCAAAGCCGACTGAGCGACAATGTCCGCTTTGGGTCAAAAGCGGACATTGTGAAAAATCAGCGTCATGTCCGCTGTTACTCATTTTCGCTGTTTAATGCCATCGATCTGGCTGCCCAATTGATGTGATTTAGATCATACCGGCTTAGACGGAAATCGTTTAATCGGCCTGCTATCGGGATTGGTAGCGTCCCCGCCGGCGGCGCTCCTGCGCCAAACGCGGCTTAGAATGGAAACAATTTCATGCGATGTATGGGACTAGCTGTGCTGCTATTTCTAGTCGTGGGCATTGGCGTCTGCCACGCTCAAGATGCTCGCGAGCTCGTTCGTCTGCCGGCACCTATGCAGGAGCATATGCTTGGCAACATGCGGGATCATCTTGCGACTTTGAATGAAATCATCGGCGACGTAGCGGATAGCAAGTTTGATGCGGCTGCAAAAATCGCCGAACAGCGCTTGGGAATGAGTTCACTCAGCCTCCACGGCGGCGCCCACTTAGCGCCGTATCTCCCAAAGCGGATGCAGGACATTGGGACGAGCATGCATCATGCAGCAAGTCGTCTCGTTATCGTGTTGCAAGATGCATCAGTGACACCGACGGCAGATGCCATGCGCGATATTTACCGGGCCCTTCATGAGGTCACAACTGCCTGCGAGGCATGCCACGCAGAATACCGTTTGCGCTAATTGATGTGGGGCTGCCGATGTCCGCATTTTACCAAAATCGGACATCAGTTCGGTTTGACAATTGGTCAGTAATTAGTCTTTTGAATATTTTATGGACGGCACGCATAGTTTAGGCCGCCTTCAACGGTTGAAATTAAATGTTGCGTGCGTAATCGTGATCGCGGTGCCGCTGGAATCGCTGACGACATCCACGACAGCATCGAGCTGTCTCGTTAATGCCTTAACAAGACTGGTGCCGAGCCCAGGCTTGGTGTTGCTAGCGCTCACGTCCGGCTTGCCGATCCCATTATCGGAAATCGTCAGCTTCCAGTCGGTTCCCGCGACCTTGTAGGAAACGACGATCGTCGCGTCCGGCTTCTCGCTGGGGAACGCATGTTTCAATGCATTCATCACCAATTCGGTAACGATCAGTCCGATGCTCACGGCCTCGCGTGATATCGCGGTGCCGGCATCGGCGTCGACCTTAAGCGAGATGGGCCGGCTATCACCGATCATCGATTGCGCCAGTGTTTCGCATAGTCTGGTAAGATAACTAGCAAGCTCGATCGGCTTGCCTCCGCCGACGACATGTAAATGCTGTTGAACGGCGGCGACTGACAGAACGCGCTGATGCGCATCCTCCAATTGCAGCCGTGTCTCTTCCGACTGGACGGTCCGCGCCTTGATAAGGAGGATACTGGCGATGATTTGCAGGCTGTTGGCGACGCGGTGCTGCATCTCGTCCAGCAGCATATCCTTTTCCCGCAGCAGCTCCTGCACCTGCCGCTCGATGGTACGCTGACCGGTAATATCCTCGAATGCCAGCAATACGGTGGTATGGGTACCCTTCTCATAGAAGACTTTGCGCGCATTCAGGAGCATGACGCGTCGTCCGATCACGGGAAACTCGCGATCGACCTCATATCCCTCTACGGTCGCTTGATCGTTTGAGATCGCCTTTAATAACTCACGAAGCTCCGGGATGTCCCATTGGGCCCCGTCGATCTCATAAAGCAAAAGGCCGCGGACGTCGTCGCGGACAAGCCGAAAGGTGCTGTAGAAGGATCGGCTCGCGGCAATGACGCGAAGATCATGATCGAGCACCAAAAGGGGATCGCGGACAGTATCAACGATGGCATTTGCAAGCGCAATTCCGTCTTGGACATCAACGAACG
>DASSLE010000151.1:0-3664 GCA_035689725.1 Pseudolabrys sp. | reverse complement strand
CCGCTGAGTGCGGTCGCCATGCCGTAGCCGCGTAGGTACACAGGCGGCCGAGCAAGATCGCGTGCCCGCTCGGCGGACGTCAGAACCAGCGCGACGCCGCCATCATTGATTAGGCAGTAGTCGAGAAGGTGTAGAGGCTCGCAGATGTATCTTGAGTTGTGATAGTCGGCCAATGTGTACGGAGTACGCATGACCGCAGTCGGATTGAGCGCGGCGTGGTCTCGGAAGGTTTTGGCAACGGTTCCAAAATGTTCGTTCCTCGTGCCGTAGAGCGCCATGTGTCGGCGCGCCATCAGCGCGTGAAACGCTCCGGGCGACGTCATTCCATAAGGGAACCACAGGCCGGCACCGCCGCCGCTGCCGTACGTGTCTGCGGCACCGCCGTAACGGTCGCCCGAGGAGCGGCCATTGTTGCCATAGACAAGCGCAATCGTCTTGGCTGTGCCGTCGCGGATCAGAGCTGCAGCCGTCTCGATGCAGATGCCTGAAAAGCGTCCCTGGCCCGGCGTGATACTGACATAGGCGGGATCAAATCCGGCGATCTCGCAGAAGCGCTGATAATCGGGAATGCGGTTGACGATCAGTCCGTCGATATCACTGAACGCGAGTCCTGCATCGGCAATCGCCTCCTTCAGTGCCAACACTCCGAGGTCATAAGCATCGTATTCCGGGAGGTTGCCGTAGCGCGTGTGCCCAACTCCGACTATCGCGATGGATGCACGACGAACCATGGCCCCTCCCTGTCGAGCAGTAATTCCGCATCACAGATTGAGACGGACCGCTCGCTATTAATTATGCCGACGATGTCTCAAGTCGCGCAAGCATCACTATCGAAACTGGGTTTGCTGCGGCATCGGTAATGAGCAAACCGCTGTCACTGCCCGCATTATCACGTATGTCGCCGTCGATGCCGAGGAAAGCCGCGCCCCGCTCGATTCAGTCGGGCTGAATTGACCAACCGCACGCCTACACGGCACGATTTATTCAAGCGTTTCGAATTACGGCGGCGTGGATGCTTTATTGTGCGCAGGTTTTTCCGCGGTCCATTTGAGCGTAAGAAGATCAGGGCCGACCATCAAACCATAGCACCATGTAAAGCTACCACCGACACTCACGTGAGATCGAGCCAAAAGAGGTTGAATTCGCCGAGAGCTAGCGGCTAATCGACACCGTTCAAACGCGTTCTAGGGGTTGATGCGGCGCCGGCGGCAGTTCGACCCGGATCGAGTCGCCCGCTCGGACGTCGCCGGGGGAAAGTGCGATGCTCATGATGCCGGCCTTGCGAACCAGATTACCGTGCTCGTCGCGCCCCAGAACCGCAGCCATCAGACCGGGGCGGTAGTCATTCAATTGTCTGCAAGGGTCGCGGAGGCCGGTGACTTCGACGATGGCCGCATTACCAATGCGAAGTCGCGCGCCCCGTGGCAATGTGAGCAGATTGATGCCACGTGTCGTGATGTTCTCTCCGATCGCCCCCGGAGCGACCCGGAAGCCCGCGGCATTGAGCTCATCGAGCAGCTCCTCGTGGATCAGGTGCACTTGCCGTAGATTTGGTTGGGTCGGATCCTTGGCAACGCGCGAACGGTGCTGAACAGTCACTCCGAGGTGGGCGTCACCCTCGACGCCTAGCCCAGTCAGTAGTCGAATACATTTTTGCACCGGTTTGCTGAAGTGATGCGCCGCATTGAGACTCACTGCAACCACGACGGCGGGTGAAGATTGGCCCGTCATGCAGGCTCCTTCGCTTATATACGGATCACGATCTTTCCGAAGTGCGCGCCCGAGGCCATGTGCTGGTAGGCCGCTTGAACCTCGTCAAAGCTGAACGCTTTGTCGACCACCGGTTTTAGTTTGTTTGCAGAAATCGCTCGATTCATTGCATCGAACATCTGTGTCGAGCCGACTGAAATGCCTTGAACATTTGCTCGCTTACCTACTATCAGGCCAGGGTTGAGTTCGGTTGCTGGCCCGCTGAGATTCCCGATTAAACCAACTTTGCCGCCAACACAAATTGAGGCAAATGATCGCGCAATCGTGCCAGCTCCACCGACCTCGACCACACAATCGACGCCCCGACCGCCGGTGATTTCCACCGCCGCTTTATCCCAGTCCGGCGTCATCCTATAGTTGATGCCGTGGTCGGCCCCCAGTTGCTTCGCACGCGCGAGTTTGTCGTCACTCGACGAAGTAATGATGACTTTAACGCCCATAGCTTTCGCTAATTGCAGGGCGAAGATCGATACGCCGCCGGTGCCCTGCAGCAGTACGGTGCTGCCGGCGATCAGCCGCGCGTGTTCGACCATCGCGTGCCACGCGGTTACACCCGCGCAGGGAAGCGTCGCCCCCTCCTCGATCGACAGGTGCTCGGGAATTTTCACAGCTCCTTCTTCTTCGAGCACAGCGTATTCGGCCAGCATCCCGTCGATGCCGCCTCCAAGCGCGCTCTGGTGCGTATCTGCTCCGGGCTCACCCCCGGACCAACGTTGGAAGAAGTTGCCGGCGACCATGTCGCCGACCTTTATGCGCCGGACACCTTCGCCGGCCTCGATTACCTCACCAGAGCCATCTGAAAGAGGAATGATGTTCTCGCGTACCGGCAGACGATAGCTGCCGCGCGCGATGGCGAGATCACGGTAATTAAGTGAGCAGGCCGCCACCTTTACCAGAACCTGGCGATGGGCCGGTCTAGGATTCGGCCGTTCGACTTTTACCAGTGCCTCGATACCGGCTCCGCCTTTCGGCAATTGATACGCACGCATATTCTGTCTCTGTTAGCAGGGTGGGATCTGGCACCAGACTTCATCAAGAAAAATTCGGAGCTCCTGATACGCTTCCCGCCGCAACCACTCAAGGGTCTAGCACGCAGGATGGTATGGCACGCGGCGCGCCGATCTCGGCGACGTTAGGTCACGAGGTTACCGGCGAGCAGCGGGCGGCCTTTGGTGAGATCATCAAGGTCGCAGTAGCGTGCTCTCTCGAGAGCGACTGCAAGGATGAAATGCGCCATGCGGGACGCTCCCTTCATCAACGGATCGGCCATTGGAAAAAGGTCATGTACGCATCCGTGTGCGCGCTGCTGGTGTCAATTTCCCAGACTATCTCATGGTCACGGGAAAATATCAGATTAAGCCACCCTTGCCGTTTACGCCGGGCATTGAAGCTGCAGGAGAGATTATCGAGTGTGCGCCGGACGTTGTAGATCTGCACCTCGGTCAGCGCGTTATCGCCCTCGCGAGACGGGGTGGCGCATTTGCATCGGAACTAACTCTTCCAGCCGCGTTCGTCGTCCCAATTCCCGATGTTATGGATTTTACCACGGCGGCCGGTTTTCCGGTGGCCTATGGCACGGCACACCTTGCGCTAACCCATCGCGGACATTTGCGGAGCGGCGAAACTCTCCTCGTGACGGGAGCTGGTGGTGGTGTCGGCCTTGCCGCCGTCGAAGTCGGAAAGCGGTCGGCGCGCGGGTCATTGCCGCTGCTGGGGGCGCTGATAAGCTGAAAATCGCGTCCAAACATGGCGCGGATGGCCTCATAGACTACCGGGCCGATAGCCTGCGAGACCGCATCAAGGAATTGATGGGGGATGTAGGCGTTGGCGTCGTGTTCGAGCCCGTGGGCGGCGATATTTTTGATCAATGTACCCGCCTGATGAACTGGGAGGG
>DASSLE010000150.1:0-16387 GCA_035689725.1 Pseudolabrys sp. | reverse complement strand
TAATCACAGCTGGTCCCCGGAAGAGCAGAGAACTTACGCACTATCGTGACATCGTTTCAAGCTGCCAACTCACCTGCGGCCGCGACAGCTTGTCAGCGATTCCTTTTCGCTATTAACTGTTTGTCGCGGCGCATAGCCTCTCGCCTGCCGCTTCTGCGGCCATAAACAATGAGGCGCGTCGGGGGACTTTCATGCAAGCCAGTGACAGCAAATCGGCCGAATTGCTGGGCCGCCTTGAACGCCTGCCGTTTTCCCGCTGGCATCGAAATCTGTTCACGCTCTGCTTCATCGGTGTGATGTTCGACGCCTGCGACTTCGCGCTTTTCGGCATGGCGCTGCCACCGGTTGCGCGTGAATTCGGATTAAACCAGGCACAAGCGGGCTTGCTCGCGACAGTCGGCCTGGTCGGCGCGTTCCTCGGTGCGCTCTTCTGGGGCACGATTTCCGACTACATCGGCCGGCGTACGTCATTTGCCGCGACTATCGGGATTTTTTCCGTCTTCACTGGCTTGGTTGCCACATCATGGAATGTGCTTTCGCTCTCGATCTTCCGCTTCATCTCAAATTTTGGATTGGGTGGTGAAGTCCCGGTCGCGCTCACCTTGACGGCGGAATACAGCCCAAGCCGGATCCGCGGCCGCATGACGGGTTCGATGATGGCCGCGTTTCCCCTGGGTCTCGCTCTCGCGGCCTTGCTCGCCTACTTCATTATCCCGACCTACGGATGGCGCATGGTGTTTATCATCGGCGTCATTCCGGCCCTGCTGCTCTTCTTTGTGCGGCTCGTTATGCCGGAATCGGTGCGCTACCTGGTGAGCCGTGGGCGCGTGGCAGAAGCCGAGCGTACAGTGGCCGAAATTGAGGCAAAGGCTTCGGAAGGAAAGCCTCTTCCACCACCTTCAGTCGTTCCCGCCGGCATTGAAGAACGCGGCGTGACTGTGTTCGAGCTTCTCACGCCCGAGCGCCGCAAACGGACCATCCTGCTGTGGATCGTGTCGTTCTGTTTCCTCTGGTCATCGAACGGCATCATCTTCATGTTGCCGCAGATCCTCGTCCAGCGCGGTTTTGAGCTCAGACAAATTTTCGTTTTTCTGTTCGTTCAGGCGGTTGCAGCCTTCGTCGGCTACACGGCATGCGGCTTCCTCATTGATCGTTATGGCCGCCGGCCAGTGCTGTTTCTTTATTACTTCGTAGGCGCGTTTTTCCACCTTTGGTTCGCGGAAGCGACCGGAATCTGGATCTACTTTGCAATTGCGGCGGTCGGCTGGGTAAACCCAGGTGTGTACGGCTCGAACGGAATCTATGTCAGTGAGCTATATCCAACTCATCTGCGCGCGACCGCGGTCGGATGGTTCTTCGGCATCGGCCGCGTGGGCTCATTCCTCGCGCCGACGGTGGTGGGTTTCATGCTCCAGTACGGCCTTGGTGCATACGTGTTGCACACATTTGCGCTGACTTTCTTCATTGCCGCCATAGCCCTCTGGAAGGTTGGCATCGAGACGAAGGGCCGCGTGCTGGAGCAGATTACCGGAGCCGAAAAGACAGCCTGAATGGTTGGCACATAAGCTTTGGGTCTAATTCGTGTGGCATTCGCGTTATCTCTGCTTTACTCGCAATAACGGACATCCGTCTGATGCGCGGTGTTTCAATTAAACGATAATCGGCAGGCCCCGAGGAAACGCAAATGCTCCGGTTGCTTACATTTATAGTCCTGACATTGCCCCTGGCACCGATGGCTGCGCAGGCGCAGCAATATCCTGACCGTCCGGTTAGGGTGGTCGTTGGCTATGCCGCCGGTGGCGGTCCGGACCTTCAGGCGCGTACGGTCTCGCAGCAACTAAGCCTCAGCCTCGGCCAGCAGTTCTTCGTTGAAAATCGGCTTGGTGCCAACGGAACGATCGCCACGCGTTCGGTGGTGCAATCAAAGCCAGACGGTTACACGCTGCTGTTCTCCTCGAACGGAATTGCGCCGACCCCTTATATTTACAAGAATCTTGGGTACGACATTTTCACCGATCTCACGCCGGTAGCGACCATCGGAATTCTCGACGGCCTATTTATGCTGGTCGACGCCAAATCGCCGTACAAGACGCTTCAGGAATTTATCGATCACGCCAAAAAGGACCGCGCCGTCTACGGTTCCCCAGGCGTGGGCAACGGCCTGCATCTTGCTGCCGAGATTTTCAGCAAGAAGGCCGGGATCAAAATGCAACACATCCCCTACAAGGGAGCGTCGGAAGTCATGACCGGCATGCTCAGTGGCAGCGTTGAAGTCATGTTTGTAACGCCGCCGTCGGTGATGGGACTGATCAAGGACGGGCGCGTGCGCGCTCTCGCGTTCACCGGCAGCAAGCCGTTCCCGGCGTTTCCGAACGTGCCGCTCATGAAGGACATGCTGCCCGGTTTTGAGCCCATCGGCTCGTGGGGGATGTTCTTCGCGCCGGCGAATACGCCGACCGAGATCGTCGAAAAGCTGAACATCGCTGTCCGCGCGGCTTTGCAGGCGCCGGCGGTTGTATCCATCATGCAGCGCGACGGTTACATGCCAGACAATCGAAATGTCGCTGAAACTGCGGCGTACTTCCGCCAGGAAGTCAAACTGATGGGCGACGCCGTGAAGGCGGCGGGCATTGAGCCGAACTGAAGCGCGTTATCCGACGGCGTGTAGAGGGTTGCCCGCTGCCGTCACCGGCTTGGCGCTGATCAGCACGAAGGCGATGACGCAGTCTTCGGTTCCGCGGTTTACCCAGTTGTGGATGGTGCCGCGTTGCACAAGCACGTCGCCGGCCTTGAGCGTCACCATCACGCCGTCGTCAAGCTCCATATCGATCGCGCCAGAGATGACGACGGCATAGTCGATCGAATCGGTGCGGTGATTGCGCGGGGCGACACCCGGCTGATAGCGCACGACGCGGAACACAGTGCCGTCTTCGACCGTGGTCTTGAACGAGCCGGAAATCGGATCGTGGAAGCCGTCATTGTCGACCGGAAAGCCCTTGGTCGACCAGACCACACACGACGATGCGCCGGGCCGGTTTGAGATCACATTTCTAGCGATCTCATCGACCTCGACCTTGGCTCGGCCGTCGGCAGTATGCCCGGTCACGACACGACGAATCTGCAGGCCCATGGCGGCTTCCTTCCCGATCAATAAACTGGCGTGATTTATTTGCTTTCGACACGATTCAGGAATGCAGTGAAGATGGCCGCGATGCGTGGCACGGCATCGTTCCATTCCTTACGATCCCATTCCTTCAGCAGATTGCCCTCCGAACGCTTTTCGACCACGTCGTCGTGCAGTTCGCTGTTGGGCATGAGTAACGCGGCCTTGCGCGCGGTCGCTGGCGTGTGGACCACATCATTGCCGGCAATCAGACAGGCCGGCACCTTGATTGCATGCAGGTCGGCCTCGGTGGCGCCGACAATCGGCAAATTCGCAGATTGAAGGAAACATTCGCGCCAATACGTCATAACCTTGATGAACTCTCCGACATCGGTTTTCAGTAGCCGATCGCGGTTCGACGGCCGAGCCTTAATGCATTCGCTAAAGTGCTCGCTTTCGCACACTGTCCGCATGCCGCCGGCGCGCGCGATCTTGATGAACTGCCCGTAGTAATTCTCGGCCAGCCGATCGACCGCCTCCTGGCCACCGGTGACGCGCCAGAGCAGCAGACCACCTAAGCCGTCGGGGTGCCGCATGGCATACAAGATCGCCAGACGCGCGCCCGCAGAGGAGCCGCCGACATACATTGGCAGCGCGCCAAGTTCTGTGCCGAGCGCGTAAAGATCGTCGGCCCACACTTCGTCCTCGGACCCAGAGCCGTCGAAGGCGACATCGGAAGCGCCACAATTGCGCCGGTCGTGCAGCAGCACACGATAGCCGGATGCGGCGATGGCCTTCGACAGCTCGACCAGCTCGCCATAGGGCCGCCGGCTGCCGGGGGTGAGAGCAATCCAGGGGCCGCTGTTGCCGATGACTTCGTAGTTGAGGCAAACGCCACGAAGGGCCGCTTCAGGCATTGCTAGTCTCACCCGTTATCGCGCGGAGTTCTGCAGCAGTGCTCGCAAGCTGGCAAGCGGCTGACCCGATGGAGTGACATTGTAGGCGGTTTTCTTTTAGGGGAGACAATGAAACTGTAAAACAAATTCTCTCCTCGTAGTGCAGAGTAGTCCCGCGTAACCCAGTGAGTTTGGGCGTACGCCGCCAAATTTAAATCAAGTCCGGCAAATGGCGCCACGAAGCTACCGATTCAGAGGCCGTCGTAAGTATTGGCCCCGCGCAGGTCCGATAATCTTACCGGCATGATAGATCAGGCTACCACGAAGGAAGGTACTCTTTACCCGACCCGTAAGTTCTTGGCCTTCGAAGGGCGAATATCCTTGCTCCGATTCAGATTCCGCTGCTCGCACGACAAAGCTTTCTTCCGGGTCGATCAAAGCGATGTCAGCATCGAAACCTGGGGCCAGATCGCCCTTGTTGAGCAAACCAAACCGCTGTGCCGGCTTCCAACTCAATAGCTCGGCCATGTGATTGTAGGACATGCCGCGTTTGCTGCCTTCGCTCAGCACCCCAGAGAGCAAGTACTCGGTGCCGCCGAAGCCCGCTTTGGCGAGCCAAATATTGGTCGGATCGTCCTTTGACCATTTCTGCTCACTTGAACAACAGGCATGATCGCTGACAATCCAGTCGATCTTACGGTCAAGTACGGCTTGCCATAAGGCCTCGACGTCCTGCCGCGGACGGATCGGCGGGTTGACCTTCGCCTGAACGGCACATTCGCAGTCGGTATCCAGGAGGAGATGGCCCACTGTCACCTCTCGGCGAAATGCGATGTGGGGAAAAACCTTTTGCATGGTCCATGCTGCATCCACCGCCTTACGCGAGCTGAGATGCAGCAGATTGATATTCAGGCAGTTTGTTTCATTGGCCAGATATGACGCAATCCAGATTGCAAGCCCCTCAGAGTGCGGAGGGCGGGCGGCACTGTAAGCATTAAGACCGGTCAGCTTGCCCTCACGCTCAACGATTTTTGTGTATGCGTTTAGGATGTCTGCGAGCTCGCAGTGAAGGCTGACACTAATATGGTCAGCAAGCTCAGGATGTTTTGTCATTAAACGCTGGGCGGACCGCATGATAAATTCGAAATGAGCGATGTCATAGCGCTCTTCCGGACCGATCATCAGGAACTCATTCTGTTTGTCCGACCGCCCATGCAACCCGTAACCCCCATAGAACATGAATATTTTGAACGATGTGACGCCATACCCGAGCGCGAGATCTTCCATCTCGTCAATATGCGCCGCTTCGATCGGAGCGATGTGGAAGCCGTAGTCTACCCAAAATCGTCCGTCGGATTGCTTGAGCACTTCGGGCATGAAGTCGCGGTATGGACCGCCTCGATTGAGATAATATTGCCCAGTGCGCATGTAGTTGAGGCTCGAAGTTACCCCACCCATCGCCGCTGCCTTGCTTTCCGAAACCGCATCCTGGGCTATGGGCTGATAGATGCCGACATGCATGTGAGCATCGACGCAGCCGGGGAACGCCAGAAGGTTTTTGGCATCGAAGATTTCTTTGGCGTGTTCTGTTTGAATCGTAGGCGCGAGCCGGGAAACCTTTCCGTCTTTGACCGCGATGTCGAGGCAATCGATTGACGTCTTGTTTGGTCGCACGACTCGAGCATTTTTGATCACAAGATCGAAAATTTTATCCATTCGAGATTTCCCTTAGTAAGGCTTTCGTGTAGACGGCAGAAATTGGAATACGCACACCTTCATCGCTTGCGTTTCGCATCATTCGAGATAACCGGCTCAATCGAGGCCAAACGTTTGCCGTGCTCGATCATTTCCGGCGTGCCAAGCAGTTCGTTGAGCTCATTAAAATCGAACATGCGCGCGCGGAACGGCTGCGTGCTGCCGTGTGCAGCGAGCGAGGCATAGTATTCGGTCGCCGTTTTCGCCAGCGTGCGGACGATTCCCCCAGGGAAGATAACGAGCGAAAACCCCAGTGTTTCAAGTTCGGACGCGGAAAGCATCGGCGTCTTTCCGCCTTCGACCATATTAGCCATCAGGGGCACTGTGCCGCCAGCGCGGTTCGTGATCTTTTCCAATTCCTCACGAGCTTTCGGCGCCTCGATGAACAAGAGATCAGCGCCGGCGTCGCGGTAAAGCAGCGCGCGCTCTATCGCGCGGTCGAAACCCTCGACCGCAACCGCATCAGTGCGAGCGATGATCAGCGTATCCGGAGATTGGCGCGAATCCTTGGCCGCCTTGATCTTGCCAACCATCTCCGGCGCTGGGATCAGCGCCTTGTCATCGAGATGGCCGCAGCGCTTTGGGAAGTCTTGGTCCTCGATTTGGATGGCATTGGCGCCCGCGCGCTCGAGCAGGCGGACGGTACGTTCGACATTTAGCGCATTGCCGTAGCCGGTGTCGGCATCGACAACCAGATGGGCACACACGCGGTCGCGTATCAGCGCTACGGTCTCCACCACCTCGCTCATGCTCACTAAGCCGATGTCAGGCCGGCCGAGTCGCGTATAGGCGATGGCCGCGCCCGAGACGTAGAGCGCTTCGAAGCCGGCCTGCTCGGCGATCAGCGAGGTGAGTGGATCATATACACCCGGTGCGATCAGGATCGGCAGGCGTGCGAGGCGGACGCGTAAGCTGGTGCTGGTCATGCGTCACATTCCAAGATAAGCGCGCTTGAGTTCGGGATTGGCGCCAATGTCCGCGGCGCTGCCGGACATGACGAATTTTCCCCCGGCGAGGATATAGACGCGATCGGCGACTTCGAGACTCTGCACAACGTTCTGCTCGACAAGCAGCACAGAAACGCCGTCTCCGTTGATACGCTTGACGAGCGTAAACAGCTCCTCGACGAGCAGCGGCGAGAGCCCCAGTGAAGGCTCATCGAGGATAATCAGCTTGGGCTCAGCCATCAGCCCACGACCGATGGCGAGCATCTGCTGCTCGCCGCCTGAGAGAGTGTCGGCGCGCTGAGTGCGGCGCTCGTAAAGACGCGGAAAGATTGCGAATACGCGCTCGCGGTTTTGCGCGCGCCGCGCGCCGGCGCGGCGATAGCTGCCGAGATCGAGGTTCTCGCGCACCGACAGATTGGGGAAGATTCGCCGTCCTTCCGGTACGTGGATAAGGCCGCGCGCAACGATTGCCGAAGGCTTTTCGCGCATGACATCGGCGCCATCGAAGTAAATCGAACCGGCGCGTGCACGCAGGATGCCAGAGATGGCGCGATTAAGCGTCGACTTGCCGACGCCATTCGACCCAAGCACGGCAACGACCTCGCCCGAGTTCACCGCGAGATCGACACCGCGCAGCACCTCCGTCTCTCCGTAGCCGGCGTGCAAGTCGCGGACTGCGAGTAGCGGGCTAGTGTGCATGCGACGCCCCCAACTTTGCCGCAGCGCCGTGGCCAAGATAGGCCTCGATTACCCCGGGATCGGCAGCGACTTGCGCCGGCGTTCCCTCCGCGATGATGTGGCCTTCCGCCAGCACGAAGACGTGCTCGGCGAGGCTCATCACCGCCTGCATCACATGCTCGATCATCATGATGGTGATGCCGCGCCCGCATAGACCGCGGATGACCGGAACGATATCGCGGATTTCGGACGGGTTTAGGCCCGCCAGCACCTCATCGAGCAGCAACAATTTCGGCTCGATCGCCAGCGCGCGCGCAAGCTCGAGCCGCTTGCGCCCGGCGACGGTTAACGTGTCTGCCGGCCGGTCGAGTAAATCGCTCAGCCCCACCTGGCGGCCGATTTCTTCGGCGGCGGCGAGCGCCGTAGCGTGCGCACGGTGATGCAGATGCGCGCCGACCAGAATGTTCTCGCGGACCGACAGGCCCGCGAAAGGCTGTACGATCTGGAAGGTGCGCGCGATACCGCGCCGCGCGAGGCGATGAGGCGGTTCGCCGGTGATGTCCTCGCCGGCATAGCGGATGGTGCCCTCGCTCGCCGTGAGGAAACCGGAGATGATGGAAAAGAGCGTGGTCTTGCCGGCACCATTGGGTCCTATCAGTGCGGTAATACGTCCTTCGGCCGCAGTAAGCGACGCAGCATTCACTGCCAATAGACCGCCGAAGCGGCGCGTGACGCGATCGACCACGAGAAGGGGCTCAGCCATGGCCCCCCTCCTGGATGGAAGAGGCGGCTGGCGTGGCACGGCGCGTCAGCCTTTTGCGCACTTGCGTAAACCCGCCGATCAAGCCGCGCGGTGTAAACCAGATGACCAGCACAAGCACCGCGCCATAGACAATCAAATCAAGGCCGGGGACATCGCCGGTCACGAGCTTCGCGCCCTCGCCCAACGACTTTACTACCAGCGCGCCGAGCAGCGGACCGAACACGGTGCCGACGCCGCCGATGATCGGCGTCAGCAGTGCCTCAATCGAGATCCAGGTGCCGTAGGCGATACCGGAGTCGACAAAGAGAAAATATTGCGCGTAGAAGCATCCTGCGGCGGCGGTAATGGCGCCAGATATGACCATGGCCGCAGTCTTGACGCTTCTTACATCGACACCGAGCGCTTTCGCTGCATCCTCATTTTCGCGCACCGCAATTAGCCAAGCGCCGAAACGCGAGCGCTCGATCAGTCGTGTGGTCACTAGCGATACTCCGACGAGTGTCAGCACCACCCAATAGAACAGGGCGCGGCTTTGAAACTGGAACGCCTGCGTGCCCAGGTCGAGCTTGATCAACGTACCAACGCCTGCGCCGGTGATCGGGGCGACGCTGGCGATTATGCGCAGTACTTCGGCAAAGGCGAGCGTAACCAGAGCGAAATAGGAGCCGCGCAACCCGGACCGGAAAGTGAGTGCCCCGATAATGCCGCCGAACGCGGCGCCAGCAGCGATGCCGGCGCCGAAGCCAAGCCAGGCATTGACGCCGTAGCGCACTTGCAGAACGGCGGTTACATAGGCGCCGGTGCCAAAGAAGGCGGCGTGGCCGAACGAATATTGTCCACCGTAGCCGCCAAGGATGTTCCACCCCTGTCCGGCCAGCGCGATCATCAGCGTCACAATGAGAAAATTGAGCGTGGCGTTGGAATGTACGACGAACGGCACTGCTGCCAGCACGGCCACCGCTGCCGCGATTGGCGCAAGCCCTTTCATACGCGCTCTCCGAATAGCCCGCTCGGCCGCACGAGAAGCACAACAATGAAAATGACGAAAATACCGATCTGGCCGAGCGATTCGCCAAGGAACAGGCCAGACAGGCTCTCCACCACCCCGATGAGAAGAGCGCCAATCAACGCGCCCGGCACCGAGCCCATTCCGCCGAGGACGACAATGGTGAATGCGATCAGCACGAAAGAGTTGCCTACGCTCGGATTGACGTAATAGTTCGGGATCAGCAGGCACGCGGCGACGGCAACACAGGCGCTGCCGAGGCCAAACGTCATAGCATAGACATGCGCGACGTCGATGCCGGCAAGCTCGGCGCCAAGCTTCTCCTTCGCAACGGCGCGGATTGCTCGGCCGATATCAGTGAAAGTCATAATCAGCCAGAGCACGAGAGCTACGAGGAATACCGCGACAAAACCGACCACGCGTGGCACAGCGAGAAAAGTGAACCCGAAATCGATGGTCTTAAACGCATAAGGGACATCGATAGTTCGCGTATCGGCGCGGAATGCGAAGAGAAGCGCGTTTTCGATGACGACAGCTATGCCTAGCGTTATCAGCAGCATATTGCGGTCGTCACCACCCGAAGCGGGGCCGATGATGAAGCGCTGCAAGGCGTAGCCGAACGCGAAGAAAATAGGCGAGAGCAGGAATACGGCGATGTATGGATCGAGGCCCAACAAGCGATAGGCGAAGAAGGCCGCGAACAAGGCCGCGCTCAAAAGCGCGCCATGCGCGAAATTAATTATGTGCAGCACGCCGTAAATCAGCGTTAGTCCGAGGGCAACGAGCGCGTAAACTGCGCCAGTCAATAGACCGTTGAGGATCGCAGGGATCAGGATGGTTGGCGACAGCACGAACCTTCACTTGGAGGTCATGACCGCGGGCGGCGCGTTAACAGCACCACCCGCGTCGCCATGACGTTTACGCCGGCATTGGGAAAACCGGCTTCGCGTTTGCGAAGGCCGGCGGCAAGATCACCTTAATGTCATTGTCGAGCACTTGCGTATTGACCGGCGCAGCACCCTCGTTCTGGCCGTTGACGAACTTGGTCGGGCCGTAAGGCATCACATGCCCGGAAAAGGTCGATGTCTCCAGCGCCGCGGTGAGCTTCGCACGGTCGGCGGACGCCGCCCGCTGGAGCGCGTCGGCGATCAGATAGACGCAGCTGTAGTTCATATAGACTTCGTAGGTGAAGAACTGATCCTTGCCCTCGACCTTCTTCTTCAATGCCTGCGCCTTCTCGCTGCGCGGATCGAACCAGTGATTGCAGTCCATGATGTATTTGGCCGCCTCCGGGAATTCCTTGACGAACTTGTAGGACGACGCGGCGCCGCCAAGCACCGAATAGATGCCCTTCGGCCGCACCTGCTGCTGCTGCATGGTGCGGGCGAGCAGGACATATTCGTTGTAGTAGTTGGCCGGAATGACGAGGTCCGGATTCTGCGCCTTGATCTTGAGCGCGACGTTGTTGAAGTCGCGTGTAGGCGTCGGATGCGGAATCGTCTCCAGGATCTGAAAGCCGTGCTGCGGGAGCTGGGCGTTGAGCAGCTTGGCAAGGCCGGAGCCGAATAACGAGTCCTCGTGCACGATCATCACGGTCTTGGCGGGTTTGCCGGCTTGGTCGTTGATGGTCGCGAGATTAGCCAGCGCGGTTTTCGCGATGACGCCGAAGCCGGGGCCAAAGCGGAAGGTGTTTTTCAGGCCGCGGGTGACGATAGTGTCGGCAACGCCGACATCGACCACGTAAGGCAGCTCATAGCGCGCCGCCGCTTGGGTGGTAGCGAGGCAGATGTTGCTGGCATAGCCGCCGACGATACAGGCGACGCCAGCGGAATTCATCTTCTCGACCTCGGCGGTGCCACCGTCGGGCGTGGACTGTGCGTCGCCAAGTACGGCGTCAATCTTGCCCAATCCCCTGATGCCGCCGGCAGCATTGATCTCCTCGATTGCTATGGTTGCGCCGAGTCGACCCTGTTGGCCGGAGTAAGACAGCGCGCCGGTGACCGGATGCAGCACACCGAGCTTCACTAGTGCACCTTGCGCGCGCAGCACGGAAGGCATCGCCATGCTGCTAGTTGCCGCAGCCGCGACGGTAAGCGCAGTCGTGCCGAGGAATTGACGGCGGCTGATCGGAAATTTTTGGTCCAACATTAAGACTCCCCCTCCTCCGAGTGCCCGCCGCCGGCTGACGCTTTACTTGGTGTTTTTTAGCATACAATATTGCGGACCCTCGACAAGCCTGCAACGGCTGAGGCAGACCCGACCGGACATGAGCGGAGAGTCCCGGACTTTGATCGACAAATTGTGGTCGGCGCACGAGATCGTGCGCCGCGAGGAAGGCGCGACGCTGCTCTGGGTCGATCGGCATTATGTACATGAGGGCTCGTTCCACGCCTTCAGTCAGATGAAAGCACGTGGGCGCGCCATTGCTGAGCCACAACTCACCTTTGGCGTCACAGATCACTACGTGCCAACGCGCGAGCGCGGAAAAGATATCGCTAACCCCGAGATCGCGGCCATGGTGCGCAACCTAGAAGCCAATGCGGCCGAAAGTAGTATCACGCTTTTTGGCCTTCGCGATCCGCGCCAGGGCATTGTGCATGTGGTCGGCCCGGAACAGGGATTGACCCTTCCCGGCCTGTTGGTCGTCTGTGGCGACAGTCACACCTCCACCCATGGCGCCTTCGGCGCTTATGCGTTCGGAATCGGCGCGTCTGAAGTCGCGCATGTGCTGATGACGCAGACGCTATGGCAGAAAAAGCCGAAACGCATGCGCATCGTAGTCGACGGCAAGGTGGCGGCCGGCATTGCGCCCAAGGACATTGCACTTGCCATTATTGCGCGCATCGGCGCCGACGGGGCGCAGGGCCATGCCATCGAATTCGCCGGCAGTGCCATACAGGCACTTTCAATGGAAGGCCGGATGACGCTTTGCAACATGTCAATTGAGGCGGGCGGACGTTGCGGCATGGTTGCCCCCGACGCAACCACCTTCACTTATCTCCACGGCCGGCCCTATGCACCGAAGGGCGCCGATTTCGAGCAGGCGACCGAGGCATGGCTGACACTTACCTCCGATGCTGATGCTGTTTTCGACCGCGAGGTCGCACTCGATGCCAGCAAGATCGCGCCAATCGTTACCTGGGGCACGACACCGGATGACGCCCTGCCTATCGACGCCCGAGTGCCCGATCCTTCTCGTGAATCTGACGCCACCCGCGCCAAATATATGCGCGAAGCGCTTGACTATATGGGTATCACGCCAGGCACGAAATTGACCAATATCGCAGTTGACCGTGTTTTCATCGGCTCGTGCACCAATGCACGGATCGAGGACCTGCGTGCCGCCGCGGCAGTTCTTTCCGGTCGCGTCAGTAAAGTGCCCGGCCTCGTTTCGCCGGGCTCATCAATGGTGAAACGGCAGGCCGAGCAGGAAGGACTCGACCGCATTTTCCGCGACGCGGGGTTGGAGTGGGCCGATTCCGGCTGCTCTATGTGCGTCGGCATCAATGGAGACCTTGTGCCTTCGGGTGAACGTTGTGCCTCGACCACTAACCGGAATTTTCGGGGCCGGCAGGGTCCAGGCGCGCGCACACACTTAATGTCGCCGGCCATGGTCGCGGCGGCAGCCATCAGCGGACATCTTGCCGATGTCCGGCCCCTCCTTGCCGGACGCAAACTCTAGGATACGCAGATGGAGAAATTCGTCCGCCTCACCGCTAAGGCCTGCCCACTGATGGTGCCGAACGTGAACACCGATCAGATCTTACCGGCGCGCTATCTCAAGTGGCCGCGTTCAAGGGGCCTTGGCAGTGTGCTGTTTCACGACTTTCGCCGGGATGCCGAAGGCAATGAGCGAGCTGACTTTCCGCTCAATCAGGAGGCTTATCGCGACGCAAGGATCTTGCTTGCAGAGCGTAATTTTGGCGGCGGCTCATCACGCGAGGCGGCCGTCTATGCCCTCTTTGACCATGGCTTTCGGTGCGTTATCGCACCATCATTCGGGGATATTTTTGCGCAAAATGCAGTCAAGAACGGGCTGCTGACGGCGGTTGTCCTTGAGTCGGAAATTACCGAACTCGCGGCTGTAGTCTCAGCCAATCCAGCGCAGGAAATGAATGTCGACTTAGAGCGTCAGATGATCAGCTGCGCCAATCTAAGTTGCGCATTCACAATTGATCCGCTCAGTCGTAATCAACTGCTGAACGGCTGGGACGATGTCGACCTGACAGATAGCTATCGTGAGCAAGTCGCAACTTTCAGAGCCAAAGACAAGAGCTTCAGGCCTTGGGTAACCCCGGCAATGTAGCGCATTTCATAATGGCCTTGCGGTTTCGCGATTGGAAGGAGCTTGATGCCGCAAAGCATGCGCGGCTTTCTGCAAGTGCTGGTGATTTTGCGCGCCGGCTCGAACCGCGGCTGAATGCATTTGCAGCCTTCGAAAGCGGGGCAATTACCCCTGCACATGGTGTTCTCGACGGAATGCCGTACGCGGCAAAGGACATCTTTGTTTCCGCGACGCGCATGCCGCATGGCGGGCTTGCTCAGCCATTGCCGATGACGAAGGTTCAGCAAGCGGCTGTGCTCGACCTGCTCGATCGCGCCGGCGGCCGGCGCATCGGCTATACCGCGATGACGGAACTCGCCTATGAGCCGTCCGGCTACAACGCGGTGCACGGCCGCGTCGGCAACCCATGGAATTTTGATTTCATTTCCGGCGGTTCATCGTCTGGCTCGGCGGCTGCTGTCGCGAGTGGTTCGGTAGTCGTCGCCCTCGGGTCCGATACCGGCGGTTCTTTGCGCATTCCGGCGCATTGTTGCGGTGTTACGGCCTGGAAGCCAAGCTATGACGCTGTCCCGGCGCTTGGTGCGATGCCACTCGCGCCGACGCTCGACACCATTGGCCTTTTAGCCCGCAGCGCATCAGATATGGGCGACGCGGCACGGGCCCTGTTTGAGTCGCGTCACATTGAACCGATTATCAAAGCTGTTGTCGTCAGCGACGTGCTTAAACTCGCCGAGACACCGATTGCCAAAGCGTGCCGAGACGGCATTGAAGCGATCGCCGAGTGCGGGATCGAAATTAGCCTTTGCGATGCGGTCACAGCCATCGAAGCGCTCGACCCGCACGTTTTTACGATCATGCAGGCGGAGGCAGCGCGCACGCATCGAATGCTGATGGAAAAAGGATTGCTGGATCCAGTTCTGACGAAACGGTTAGCAAAGGGACTCGCCATCGATGATGCAGCGCTTGCGGCAAGTGTCTCGGCACGTCCACAACTGGCCTTGGATTTCATCGATCACATATTTCAGAATGCCGGGGCGATCGTCCTGCCAACGCTTTCGATCCGCACGCCGCCGGCTGCCGAATGTGACCCGCACTCGCCTTTATTCAACGCCAAAACGCTGTACCAGCTTAGTCGCTGGACGCGGTTCGTTAATATGCTCGGCCTTCCTGCAGTTGCCATTCCTGTTGGATTCGACGACCGCGCCATGCCGGTCGCCTTGCAAATCGTCGGCAAACCGCAGTCCGACCATGCATTGATCGCACTGGCCGCGGCAGTGCAAAGTCGCAGCGATTGGCACGCGCATGTTCCCGCCGCGGTGCGCGATCTGGCGTCAAATGAGGGATTGCTGCAATGAGCGCTCCGCAGCCTTCGACCGCGCTGGCGAAGCTCCAAGTACTGGATCTAACCCGCGTGCGCGCCGGGCCAACCTGTTGCCGCATCCTCAGCGATTTTGGCGCCGACGTAATCAAGATCGAAGCGCCTCCCGGCGTCGACCCGAACGAAGGCATGAGCGGCGCACGCGACGGTTACGACATGCTCAATCTCCATCGCAACAAACGCTCGCTGACGCTCAATCTGAAAGAGCGAGCCGGGCACGAAATCTTCATGCGGCTGGTCAAAGGCGCCGATGTGGTGGTGGAAAATTTTCGGCCCGACGTTAAAGAGCGCATGGGGATCGCATACGAAGCCCTCAAGGCAGTCAATCCGCGCATCATTCTCGCGTCTATTTCAGGTTTCGGGCAGAGCGGCCCTTATCGCACGCGCGCTGGATTTGACCAGATTGCGCAGGGCATGGGCGGACTTATGTGGGTGACGGGAATGCCCGGCGAGGGGCCGATGCGCGCTGGCATTGCAGTGGCCGACAGTTCGGCGGGAATTTACGCGGCGACCGGAATCCTGATCGCGCTTGCCGAGCGTGAACGCTCTGGCCTAGGCCAATGGGTGCAAACCTCGTTGCTGGAAGCGCAAATCGCGTTAATGGATTTTCAGGCAGCGCGCTATCTCGTCGACGGCGTGGTGCCGAGACAGGCAGGCAACAATCACCCTTATTCGACGCCGATGGGCGTTTTCGAAACCTCCGACGGTTTCATCAATATCGGCGTCGGTGGCGATGGCCAGTGGCGCGCACTCTGCGACGTGCTTGAGCGGCCTGATCTCGGCAAAGCGCCTGAGTATGCGACGCTCGACCTGCGATTCCGCAATCGGCCGCGACTGACCGCGCTCCTGGCTGAAATTTTTAGGACCAAAAGCTCCGCGCAATGGCTGGAAAAGCTAGAGCAGCAAGGGGTTCCGGCAGGCCCAATTTACAAGCTCGACGAAGTCTTTGCCGATCCGCAAGTGGAGCATCTTGGCATCGCGGTACCGCTCCACCATCCCAAGCGCGGCGACATCCGCGTCGTCGGCCAGCCGGTCACGTTGTCACGCACCCCGGCGGGTATCGTTTCGACGTTGCCAGAGTTGGGCGCGCATACCGATGAGATCCTGCGCGATGCTGGATATAGCGATGCCGAAATCGCGGATTTGCGCGCCAGAAAAATTATTTAACGGGCTTCCGAATGACCGATAATGTGACGCTGGTGACGGGCGCGAGCGGTTTTCTCGGCCAGGCGGTAATGAAGCTGCTCGTCCAAAATGGGCACCGCGCGATCGGGCTTGATCCGCGACCCTCGGCGACAACTAAGGTGCTCGACGATCTCTCGGATCGCGAAACGCTCAAAGCGTTGCTTAGGCGTGAGCAAGTCACGCACATCATCCATGCCGGTGGCGTGTCCGGTCCTATGGTCATGGCCGACGATCCGGTCGGAATTATTGCGATCAATGTGGTCGGCAGCATTAATTTGCTACGTGCCGCCATGGAGACCGGCGTCAAAACTTTCATCTATTGTTCGTCGGTCTCGGCGCTCGGAAATTTCTATGAAAACGAACCGGTCGGCGAAGACTATCCGTTGCGTCC
>DASSLE010000149.1:0-5406 GCA_035689725.1 Pseudolabrys sp. | reverse complement strand
TGCGAGGCCAATCTCCGTCTTCGTGAGCCGCAAATTGGGCAAGCTTTTGGTGCGACAGGCCTTCACGCCATTATTCGACGCACCGGTCAAGATCCAAAATCCGGACGAACCGCTGGGAACGCACGTGTTCACCGCGATGGCATCCCAGAAAGAGGGCGCGGCTATTCGCTGGACAGTGGTTTCGATCTCCGAGGAATTCCCCCACAGTCCAGCGGCTCCACCAAAGTCGCACAAGGAGCCGATCAAACGAATTATCGCGACCGCAGCACCGATGCCGTCCACGGATAAAGCCAACGCTGCTCTCAATCGCATCGAAATTCCGAAGGATGTGTTTGAGCAAATCTCGGAATTATTAACGCCGGGCTCTTCATTAATTCTATCCGACCACGGCCTTAGCGATGAGACAGGAACCGACACGGATTTCATCGTGAAGACGTATTGAGACGAATTTCACCTTCGCCGCATCGTTCAAGGTTTTTCTCTTTAGGACAGCTCTCGGTAGGTCAGCGTGATGGATAACGTTAGCTATGGAAGATGAATCGGTCGGCGCACCGCTGAATCGACCCAACCGTTAGCGTGCTGGATACCGGCATTGCTACTTCCAAGGTGTCAGCAAAAGACGGGCCGAAGATAATTTGGTGTGAATTACCCGTTGCCGTATGCTGCTGCAGGTCGGTTCGCTTGATTCCCGCCATTTTTCGGAAAGGACAGGCCCTACATTTTAACCATTATCTCAGGCCCGAGTTGTATTCTGGCAACACATTTGAGAAAGATGACAGCCTGCAGTTTTTCTTCCTTGCGTGACCATATTTAAGCCTGCCTGTGCAGGATGCTTCACGTGGAGCCTTGACGAGACGGAGGGAGCGTGAAGAGCCCGCGGCGACTTGCGGTATTAGCGGCGCCGTGCGGAACGGTCGTTCTCGCCGGTTGGGTTGCTGCCGGGCTCGCTGGCCTCAGTTCGCCCGGCATCGAGAGCACCGGAGCGCCGATCGACGCACCCCAAGCAACCGCCAGCGCCGCTTTGCCCGACCCTCCTCTGATGCTGCGGTCCGCCACGCTACCCTTGCGAACAGCGTCGTTGCGCACGCCTGATCCGGTGCGAAACGAAGCCAAGGAAGTAGCTGGCTCGGTCGAAGTCCCCGACATGGGGAGCGGCAGCGCCGCTTTGCCCGACCCTCGTCCGATGCGGCGGCCCGCGGCGCTACCCGGGCTGTTCGCGGCGGTGAGTCCGACTGATCCGGTGCAGAATGTCGCCAGGCCGGAAGCTCTCGATGCATGTCTCGAGCCGGATGTCTGCATCGACCAATACCTCTGGTCGCTGTACGAGCGAACGGCGAAGGTCGACACCGTTAAGGTGCCGGAGCGGATCAAGGTGACGGTCAAGAACAAGGGCAAGACGCAGACCGTCGTCAAAACTCTGACGAAGTACGTCACGGAGGACTTCGCGTGGAAGGATCCGATAGCCGCGCAGAAAGCCGGCATGTCGTTGAAGGACTACGTGATCGGAGGCATGGATCGGGGCTTCAAACGGAAATTGTATGATGCGCTTCGCGCGATGGACGACGCCGGGCTTTCGCCTGGCATAACCAGCGGATTTCGCGATGACTACCGGCAACAGCTCGCAAGCGGCAACAAGGCTGCGCCGGACAGCTCATACCATGGCGGGAGCCGCCGCGGTGGCTATGGCCATGCGCTTGCGGCCGATCTCGTGAGCGTGAAGGGCGAGACACGCGCGGAGCGATGCAAGTGGAGTGAAATCTTGTGGAAGTGGATCGATGCGCACGAAAAAGAGCTTGGGATTGGGCGGCCGTATCTCGACAAGGATCCACCGCATGTTGCGCCGATTGATGGCAAAGAATATGCCGATAAACGCGGCCCGGCGAAGGCGCGACTCGCCGGACTGAGAAGGCCATCGCTATCATCAAAGCTAAAGTGAACACCGCTGTTAAGCGTTGGATGTCTGCAGTATTGCTTGATGGAGACGGTTATCGAATGGTGTGTCGGTCGATTGGATCGCGATGCTCGCTCTGATCCACCTATCTGCTCTGCTGTGGATCGAGATTACAGGCATCCGACCACTGAGGCATTCCCGTGGAGGAAAACGCCGAACTACCTGTTGCGTGACATGACCGTACGGGGTCTTCACGTTTGCCGTCTAAGCGCGGAAAGCGCGTTTCATCGTTCCTCATTGCCGCACGTTTGGGTCAAATTTACCGGGGCATCTACAGTGCCAAGAACCTTGCTGCGCTTTACAGTGCGCGCTCGGACCAATTCCGACTTCCACCGAGAAGCTAGGAAGCCTGACCCTTAGCCCAGCCCACTGCCGAGGCGCCTTACAGTAATCGCTAAAGGTCCCTTTCTGCGAGTTCACGAAACTCGTCGGGGACCCAACGGGAAAGCCCTAGCGCCGATCCGTATTCGACCGCCTCCCATCCGAAACGGTCGCGGATTTTGTCGACCGCGCGATCGGCGTTCCAACGTGCCATTGCGCTTTTGCTGCCGGGGCGGCGCTTTTCATCTTCGAGTCCTAACGGGAGCTCCAGTTGCACATCCCAGTGTCGTTCGAGGTGTGATACCGAGATGCCCAACAACGAGATGATCCTCTCCTCAGGGTGATCCGCGAGCGCGGTGCGAACAAGCTCCTCGCCGATTTCGGCGAGACTTGCTGTCGCTGAAATCGGCGCATCAAGCGTTATGGAGCGCATGACGGAGTGGAGATCGGCGAAGCGAACGCGGACCGTTACAGTCCGGCCAGGCCGGGATTTCGCCCGCAGGCGGGTGGCGACCCTGTCGGCGAGGTGACGCAGTGTGGGCCGGAAAACCTGTTCTTCAGCAGGCTTCCTTCCGAGCGCCGACTGCGCTCCGGCAGATTGGGTCCGGTGATGGGTCCTGATTTCCCGCGGATCACGATTCCATGCCAGCGCGCTGAGCTTCTCTCCGACCGCACGACCGACGATCTGTTGCAGTGTCCATCCTGGCATCGTCGCCAGCTGGCCTATGGTGTGGATGTCGAGCCCGGCGAGCCGCGCCTTAGTAGCCGGACCCACTCCCCACATCAGTTCGACAGGAAGATCGTGAAGGAAACGAAGCTCGGTCTTCGGGTCGACAACCACTAGGCCATCGGGCTTGGCCACTTGCGAAGCAATCTTCGCGAGATGCTTGGTACGCGCCACGCCGATCGAGATCGGAAGGCCAACCTCTGCCCACACACGGCGACGGACCACTCTCGCAATCTCAGCCGGCGAGCCGAAGAGATGAGTGCAGCCCACAACGTCAGCGAAAGCTTCGTCGATCGAGAGTCGCTCCACAAGCGGCGTGAAATCATTGAGCACATTGATGGCGGCATCGCCTAGCCGCTGGTAGTCCTTGAAATGACCACCCACGAATATCAGTTGCGGACAAAGTTCGCGCGCACGCCGCCCCGACATGCCGCTGCTGATTCCAAATGCCTTGGCTTCGTATGACGCGGCGAGGATGACTCCACCGCCGACAGCAATGGGTTTGCCGCGCAAAGACGGGTCGAGCAATTGCTCAACCGATGCATAAAAGGCATCAAGGTCCGCGTGGAGGATGGTGGCTGTTGTTTCCATCCCGATTCCTGCAAAGCAGCGAGATCAACGGTCCGCTGAAATAGCGTGCGCCGCACGCTGAAGGTCTGCCGCACGCTGAAGGTTTAATGCTAGCAAGACTGAAAGGTGTTGTCGCTGAAGACTGGCGGTGGGTTCCGAAAACGTCATCCGCAAATCTGGACTACAACCGGTTCAAATTCCCTGTTCTCGCGTACAAATTCCCTGTTCCTTCGCGAATCGCTGCAAGCCTCTGAATTTGCACGCGTGTCGGCTTTCAAAAATCAGACCAAGCAGGATTTCGACCGCGGCCTTGACCAGACCCGGAGCGATGAAAGCCATCGAGATCGTCATGTTGACCTGACGAACGCTTTGACCAGACCCGGAGCAATGAAGGCCATCGAGATCGCATGTTGACGTGACGAACACTGCATTTATGGCGCGCGGTGATTTCCTCGATAGTCTCGTCAACGCAAGCCCCCCAGGGCATCATATTAAGTATCGGATATGGTTCGGAGCGCGTCGATTTGATGGTCGCGAATCGGACCGACACGAGGTACCCTCACCAGGCGCCGGCACACCAATTGGTAACAATTTCGGTGGCGTACTCGTGTGGTCGTTTCGTTCGTGGATGGCCACATCGAGGCTCTGAAGCAAGCCGTAGCCGAAGCGAGGGAGATCCGGCAGGAGGGCGAAGGGACTGCCCACGGGCCACCGAGTCGAGGCTCTAATGGTGCTGGCAATAGCCAAACCCCAAGATCGTAAAGGCCATTCGAAAGAAATGCTGACCGTGCTCAAAGCGGCCGGCAAGGTTGACCGATCGCAATTTCAACTCAATCAGTGGCTTTACGCAGACGATTCCATTCCGAACAACTGCTTTTTTTCCTTATCAGGCGCGGCGTAACCTATGCTCATGGCCAGAGAACCAGATCCGCTAAAGCTGTCGTCGCCCCGCACCTTCCTGGTCCGGATGCTGGTGTTCGTCATCCTGGTTGGACTGGTCGCCTTCGTGCTGCACAAGCAGATCGAGGTGGCGTTCATGGCCAATCCGGGCTTGAACGCACTGATCATCGGCGTGCTGGCGATCGGCATCATGTTATCGATGCGCCAGGTGCTGCGGCTTCATCCGGAAATCGTGTGGGTCAACAATTTCAGACTCGCCGATCCCGGACTCGCCATTGAACGTCCGCCAGTTCTGCTGGCGCCGATGGCGGCGATCCTCGGCAGCCGGGTCGGCCGCACGGCGATGTCAGCGCAATTGATGAGAGGCATTCTCGATTCGATCGCCACCCGTCTTGATGAAGCGCGCGATATTTCCCGCTACATGACCGGCCTGCTGGTGTTCCTCGGCCTGCTCGGCACTTTCTGGGGACTGATCGACACGGTGAGCTCGGTTGGCGGCGTGATCCAGGGACTCAAGGCCAGCGGTGATGCTGGCACTATGTTCGATTCCCTACGCGACGGCCTCGCCGCACCGCTTTCCGGCATGGGTATTTCGTTCTCGTCCTCGCTCTTCGGACTCGCTGGCTCGTTGGTGCTTGGCTTCCTCGACCTTCAATCGAGCCAGGCGCAGAACCGCTTCTACACCGAGCTGGAAGACTGGCTCTCCACCACCGTCTACGACCAGGCCGCGGAGCCGGCCGTCGTGGCCGGTGTCACTGGCGAGGTACGTTCGGCGATCGAGCGCTTGCGAGAAGCGGTCGACCAGGCTGGCGCCGGAAAGTCAGCTTCGGCCGCCATGGCCAATCTCGCCGAGGCTATTCAAGGCCTGGTGCACCACATGCGCACCGAACAACAGATGATCCGCGACTGGGTAGACTCGCAAGCCGAGCAGCAGCGC
>DASSLE010000148.1:0-5140 GCA_035689725.1 Pseudolabrys sp. | reverse complement strand
GTGAAGTAGGCAAGCGCGCGTTTTTCGCCGGCGAGCGAGAGCTGCAGCGCATGCCAAGGTGTCATCAGGTAGTGGGCGGAGCCGAGCTCCGCTTCTTCCGGACTCTCACTTCGTTCGAATTTTGCGATCTGGCGCGCATGTGCGGCCACGTCGAAATCGCCCGCGAGACGACGGATTTCCTCACCATGGATGCCTTCCGCGCGTGCCAAATCGCGGAACACTTTCACCAATTCTGGATTGTTGTGGGTTTCCATTTGATCAGCCAACAGATTGTAGCGTTCGACCGCATCGATCTCGATTTGATAGGCGACCGCCAGCAGGTCGTTAAGGTTAGCGACTTTCGGGCTGCCCGCTACTTTGCTCATAGCTCGAAATCCTTCTCTAGCTCCGACAAGTCGACGTTGGTTGCGCCAACCGCGGGCTGAAATGGCTCGCGATTGCCGCGGTACAGAATTCCGATATTGAAGCCATCGTCTGTCATAATCCGGCGCGCCGCTTTGCCCGGATCAGTCGTCGCGGTGACCGGGGCCGGGTGCACCAGGTCTTTCCATGCCTTCTCGTCTGGGCGAAAGGTTACGCACGGACTAAGAATCTCGACGAACGAGAATCCCGGATGCTTGATCGCCTCCACCAAAATCGCGGCGGTTTCGTTCGGTTCACCGGAGAAACAACGGGCGATGAAGTTCGCCCCTGAGGCAAGCGCGATGACCAGCGGGTGGAATGGCCGCACGCGGGTCCCGCCCGGCGAAAGCGCGGTGTCGAACTCGGGTTCCGTGGTCGGTGACGGCTGGCCCTTGGTCATGCCGTAGATTCGATTGTCCATTACCACATAGGTCAAGTCGACGTTACGGCGGCAGGCGTGTAGGAAGTGGTTGCCGCCGATCGAGTAGCCATCGCCGTCGCCGCTGGCCACCACGACTGTGAGGTCGGGCCGCGTCACCTTCAGTCCGGCGGCGAGCGCGAGCGAGCGGCCGTGCACGCCGTGAAAGCCGTAGCAATTGGTATAGGCTGGAATTCGCGACGAACAGCCGATACCGGAAACAACAACGATGTCTTCGGGCGGCAGACCCAATTGGGCGAACGCGCGCGTGAATGACATGAGCACGTGATAGTCGCCGCAGCCGGGACACCATATCGGTTTAACGTCGGACTTATAGTCCGCCTGTTTGTAAACGCGTCGTGTATCGACGGTCGACATCGCTATCTCCATTCCGTGATCGCACGATGGATTTCACCGGCGGTGATCGGCAGCGGCCCCGGGCGGTTGAACACGCGCACCGGCGCCGGCAAATCATAGTGGGCCCTTAGGTAACGATAGAACTGGCCACTGTGGGTCTGTTCCACCACTAGGATGCGTTTGACGCCATCGAGAGCTTTTTCAAGCCGTTCGGGCTGGGTCGGCAACAACAAGCGCGGCGCAACAAGGCGAGCGTCAATGCCATCTGTGGCCGCGCGCGTGATCGCTTCGCGCGCAGAGCTGGTGAGGGATCCCCAGGTCAAGACCGCAAGATCTCCGGCACCTTCGACGTTTGCCCAATGGTCGCCGAAATTAAAATGATCGAGCTTATCGCGCCGCTTATCGAGTTGGGCGCGATGGTCGGCGGCGCCACTGGTCGGGGTCCCGCGTTCGGAATGAGTGAGGCCATCCGCAGTGTATTGACCGCCGCGCGTTCCCGGAATTGCCATGGGAGATATGTCATTGGCTGCCAAGGCGTAGCGCTCATAGGTGCCAACAATATCGGTCGCGACCTTCCGCGCGCCAATGAAAGCCACATCCGCAGGCCGTTCGATGGCGGCGCGGGCCTGTCCCATGAATTGATCGGATAGGACAATAACCGGGGATTGCAGCGTTTCCGCGAGATAGGTCGCCCATTGCGTCGTGAACATACAGTCACCGATCGATTGCGGCGCGAGCACGAGATGTGGTGCATCGCCATGCAAGCCGTAGACGGCGATATTCAGGTCAGCCTGCTCGGATTTTGTGGGGATGCCGGTTGATGGGCCGCCGCGCATCACATCCACGACAACGATCGGGATTTCGGCGGACGTGGCAAGGCCAAGTGCTTCGATCATTAAGGAAAGGCCGGGCCCGGACGTTGCCGTTAGCGCCGGCGTACCACCAAAGGATGAGCCAATGATCATGTTGATTGCAGCCAGCTCGTCTTCGGCTTGCAGCAGCACACCACCGACTTTGGCAAGGCTCGGCGCGAGCCATTCGAGGACTTCCGTCGCGGGCGTGATTGGATAGGCGGCGGCAAAGCGAACACCGCCGCGGATGGCGCCGAGAGCGGTCGCCTCATTTCCCGATAGCAACCACCTGCGGGCGGAACTCGGTCTCGGCGAGGCAAGTTGCGCGCCGAAATCGATCCCAGCGGCTGCGGCGAATCCAACTTTAATTCCGGCCAGGCTGGCTTCAATGGCGACCGATCCTTTGTCTGCGAGACGTTTCGCGATTGGTGCGAATACCTGCTCGGTGGTCAGGCCCAGCAGCCGGCCTGCGATGCCGAGCGCGATCATATTGGGACGCCCATCGGGAATGGTCTTGGCCATCTCCTTCATGGGCATTTCAACAACACGCGCACCGGATTGCGTCACCATCGGCGGCAGATCGCCGCCGCGGGGGTCACTGATCACCAAGGTTTCTGGTCCGGCCTTGATTTCAGAGCCAAAACGGTGAGCATTCAGCCAGTCAATGCCGATCAGGAGGTCAAACTGGTCTGGGAGGCATTCGACCGGATGAACGGCCAGCCGAAGGAGAGCTGCTGCCTCACCGCCACGAATCTGGGGGCCTAGGGTCCGGGTAAACAGCCCATGCCACCCGGTGGCACAGGCGGCTTCGAGCAGGGAATTTCCAGTGGTCAGGGCCCCGGCGCCGCCGCTGCCAACGATCGCAACTGAAATGCTCGGGGAAGCTGCCATAGCTGTTGCTCCTCGATCAGAGCCAATTTCCAAGGGCGCGGCTGCTCAGTATGTATTTAAGTACTAGAATGCGTTTTTTTTCTTTTCCTTGACCTTGATCAAGGCAGCCCAGCGGTTGGCGAAAGAATAATGCCAAGCCGCGTTTAGGTCCGGCGATCGGGCTCAGCGGCTTAGCTGGAGGGCAGGGCAATGAGTGCCAAACCGGTTCGTTGGATGATGACGGGCGCAGGCAAGCCTTTCATCCCCATGGAATTCGAAATCGGTACCCTGGGCCCCGATGAAGTCCTAGTCGAAATCGCTGGCTGCGGCGTCTGCCACACCGATCTTGGCTATTATTACGATGGTGTGCGCACCAAGCATGAACTGCCGCTCACGCTCGGGCACGAGATCAGCGGTCATGTCGTCGATACCGGCACGGATGCTCTCTATTACACCGACCACGCAGTTATTGTTCCCGCGGTCATCCCGTGCGGCCACTGCGATGCGTGCCGGCGCGGCAAGGGGACGATCTGCCCGAACCAGAAAATGCCGGGCAATGACATTCATGGCGGCTTCGCCACGCATATCATCGTGCCATCGCATGGACTATGCGTCGTCGATGAGCACCGCTTGGCCGCGGCCGGTATTGAACTGGCCGATCTTTCCGTGATCGCCGATGCGGTGACGACGCCTTACCAGGCGGTCGTGCAGGCCGGTGTTACGAAAAGGGACCTCGTTATCGTCAACGGCGTTGGCGGCGTGGGCGGGTATGCCGCCCAGATCGCGGCTGCATTGGGCGGCGTCGTTGTCGCGATTGACGTGAACGATGAAAAACTCGCCGCCATTACCGGGCAGGGTGCTGCGCTCACTTTGAATTCCAAGAAAATGACACCGCGCGACATCAAAGTGGCAATTCAGGCCTTCGCCAAGGAGCACGGTCTGCGGCAGAGCGAGTGGATTATTTTTGAATGTTCCGGCACGCGCGCCGGCCAAGAAACAGCTTTCAGTCTGCTCAATCATGGCGCAACGCTCGCCGTCGTCGGCTTCACAATGGATAAGGTCGAGATACGGCTCTCGAACTTGATGGCATTCCACGCGCGGGCGATCGGCAATTGGGGTTGCCCGCCGGAGCTTTATCCTGATGCCTTGGAGCTCGTGTTGAACGGGCACGTCAAGGTCACGCCGTTTGTTGAAAAACATCCGCTCAGCGAAATCAATCAAGTGTTCGAGACGGCCCATGCCGGCGGATTGAAGCGCCGTGCCGTTCTCATTCCCGCATCGTGAGGAGCATTCAATGACCAGCCAAGCAGCCCGCGTGGCCGCCGTCCAAGAATCTGAATTCAAGGATCATAATCTTGTTACCGACCTTGTGCGCGAGACCGTCTCGAAGGGCGTGCACTACGAGAAACGTCCGGTGAAGGGCATCGACGGCAAGCCGGTGGCCGGCCTATTCAATGCATGGATTACGCTCGACAACCCGGATCAATTCAATTCCTACACGACCGATATGGTGAAGGCGACCATTTTGGCCTTTCGTGCCGCCAGCGCCGCGCGCGACGTCGTTGCGGTGGTCTTCACCGGTGCTGGCGACAAAGCCTTTTGCACCGGCGGCAACACCAAGGAATACGCCGAGTATTACGCCGGCAATCCCCAGGAATACCGTGGCTATATGCGGCTATTCAACGACATGGTTTCGGCGATCATTAGTTGCGACAAACCGGTTATCTGCCGCGTGAATGGCATGCGCATCGGCGGCGGCCAGGAAATCGGTATGGCTTGCGATTTCTCGATTGCGCAGGATCTCGCTCGCTTCGGTCAGGCCGGACCCAAGCACGGCTCGGCGCCGATCGGCGGGGCGACCGATTTCCTTCCCTACATGATCGGCTGCGAACAGGCGATGGTCTCAGGCCTGCTGTGCGAGCCGGTCTCGGCGCACAAGGCCTATCGTCTTGGCATCATCTGCGACGTGGTGCCGGCCCTGAAGGTCGACGGCAAGTTCGTCGCCAATCCGACGGTCATCACCGACCGCTTCCTCGATGAATATGGACGCATTGTCCACGGCGAGCCCAAGACAGGTGCCGCGGCCGCCGAAGGTCAGGCGCTGTTGAAACGCGGCACCATCGACCTCAGCCTGCTCGACGAGAAGGTCGAGGCGCTGTGCACCAAGCTGCTCTACACCTTCCCCGAATGCACCACCAAGACCGTCGAGGAGCTGCGCAAGCCGAAGCTCAACGCGTGGAAC
>DASSLE010000147.1:0-8695 GCA_035689725.1 Pseudolabrys sp. | reverse complement strand
GAAATGGAGATGAGCCGGGCGGTTCTCGAGGCCGCGCTCGGAAAGCGGCCGCAGCATCTGGCCTATCCGGTAGGCGATCCAACCTCGGCTGGTCCGCGCGAATTTCGCATTGCGGCCGAGCTTGGGTTCAAGACTGCCGTGACAATGCGACCGGGCGTTCTTTTCAAGGCGCACCGCGACTATCTGACTGCGCTACCGCGAATTTTGGTCAATGGCGAACTTCAGCAGCAGAGATATTTGAAAGTGCTGATGTCGGGCGCGGGCACCACTTTATGGAACCGGTTCCGCCGCGTCAGCGCAGCGTAATTTTCGTGGTGCAAAAATCGGGATCATGCACTGTCGGGTCTAGCCATCCAGCTAATCAGCGGCATGGCGGGCAGAACCCAACCGAGCCCGGCAACGACGTAGTAGATCGCTGCGACAAAACCATTGATGTTGGTCAGCACCGATTGCGCAAGCGCCATCGCTAACAAGCCCCACACTGAGACAAGCACGAGCAGGGCGATCGCGCCGACGAATTTGCGGGCCCGGATAGACATAGGTGCTCTTCGTGCGCCTCAATTGCGAATGAACGCGCATAACTATATGGTCCGCGCCGTCCCCTGCAAGCAAACACTCATGGCCGAGCCGATCGAAGCGTCCAAAACAAATCTGCGCACCGTACGGGTGTGGCTGCTCACGGCGGCCGCAATGATCTTCCTGACACTGGTGGTCGGCGGTGCGACACGGCTGACAGAATCGGGACTCTCGATCGTCGAGTGGAAACCGGTTACCGGCGTGCTGCCGCCGCTGTCGGAAAGCGAGTGGCAGGCTGAATTCGCAAAATATCAGGTCATTCCGCAATATCGCGAACTCAACCGCGGCATGAGCCTCGATGCGTTCAGGGTGATTTATTGGTGGGAATGGTCGCACCGCGTGCTGGCGCGCCTCACCGGCGTCGTTTTTCTTCTCCCATTTCTGTTTTTCTTATGGCGCGGCATCATTCCGCACGGGTTGCGCGGGCGATTGTGGGCCATTTTCATTGCCGGCGGAGCACTCGGGGCGGTGGGCTGGTGGATGGTATCCTCGGGCCTCACGCAGGGCGTGAGCGTCTCGCAATACCGGCTCGCTTTTCATCTCACGCTGGCCAGTGCGATCTACGCGGCGATCGTGTGGACGGCGCAGCAACTGGCGCCGCAAGCCTCAAACGAGACGCCGGCGCGCTTGCGTGCTGGCGCTCTCGCCATCGCGATACTGGTATTGGCACAGATTTATCTCGGTGCATTGGTGGCTGGGCTCAACGCGGGCCTGGTTTACAATACCTGGCCGACGATTGAAGGCGCCATCGTGCCTTCGTCAGAAAGGCTTTGGTTTATTCAGCCGGCTTGGCGGAATCTTTTCGAAAACACACTCACAGTTCAGTTCGATCACCGCATGGTCGCCTATGCCATCTGGGTGCTTGCTGGCTTGCACGCGATCGACGCCCGGCAGGCGCGGCAAGGCGCAGGCGGCGCCATCATGCTTGCGGCCGTGGTAACCTTGCAGGCCGCGTTCGGCGTTACCACGCTGCTCTACCAGGCGCCGTTTTTTCTCGCCCTCGCGCATCAGGTGCTGGCAATCGTGGTGTTCACCATTGCAGTAATGCACGCGCAGCGATTATCGCATCGCGCGACAGTGCCACAAACCACAGCGGAGCAAAGCGTATGATCAAAAGCGAGATCATCGACGGAGTTGCCGTCCTGACGCTGATGCATGGCAAAGCTAATGCACTCGACATCGAATTCTGCGATGCAATAGCTGATCGATTTGCCGATCTGCGCAGTTCGGACGCAAAAGCGGTGGTGCTGACCGGACAGGGTAAAATCTTTTCTGCCGGAGTCGACCTCAAGCGACTGAGTGAGGGTGGTGGCGATTATATTCGCAAATTCCTGCCAGCCCTCGATCGTCTCTATGAGGCAGTGTTTTTCCATCCGAAACCGATGGTGGCCGCGGTCAACGGTCACGCCATCGCCGGTGGCTGTGTGCTCGCCTGTTGCGCGGACCGGCGCATCATGTCGCGAGAAGTCGGGCGCATCGGTGTGACCGAAATTCTTGTCGGTGTGCCGTTCCCGACGCTGGCATTGGAAATCGTGCGTTTCGCGGTGCCGCCGCGGTATTTGCCGGAATTTACTCTATCCGGCGCAACCTATGCGACCGACGAAGCGCTGAAGCGCGGCTGGATCGATGAAGTAGCCGAGCCGGAAGACCTTATGGACGATGCTATGGCAGTCGCGCGAGAGTTCTCTTTGCTTTCGCCGGCGGCGTTCACGCAGACCAAGATGCAAATTCGCCAGCCGGTCACCGAGCGGCTACAGGAAAGTGGGATGGCCACCGACAAAGCCGTCACCGAGGTCTGGACCGCGCCGGCAACACTCGCCTACATCCGCGACTACGTGGCGCGGACACTGAAGAAGTCCTGACCGATCACTTGGCTTTCAGGCCCTGTTCGAGGTCGGCGATAATATCTTCCTTGTCCTCTAGGCCCACCGAAAGGCGTACGACGTCTGGTCCAGCGCCCGCTTGCACCTTCTGTGCGTCGGACAATTGCCGATGCGTCGTCGAAGCCGGGTGAATGATGAGCGAGCGAGTATCGCCGATGTTTGCGAGATGCGAGAGTAACTTGACGTTCGAAACGAGCTTCACGCCGGCGTCATAGCCGCCCTTCAGGCCGAAGGTGAACACCGCGCCGTAACCCTTCGGGACGTATTTCTTCGCAAGGGCCTGATACTTGTCGCCGCGAAGGCCCGGGTAGCTCACCCAGGCAACTTCCGGACGCTTCGACAACCATTCGGCGACTACCAGCGTATTGTCGCAGTGGCGCTGCATGCGAAGTGGCAGCGTTTCGATGCCGGTTAAGATTAGGAAAGCGTTGAAAGGCGAGAGCGCCGGCCCGAGATCGCGTAGACCGAGGACGCGGCAAGCGATGGCGAACGCGAAGTTACCGAAGGTCTCGTGCAGCACGATGCCCTGATATTCAGGGCGCGGTTCACAAAGCATCGGATATTTCTTGTCGCGTGACCAGTCGAAGGTGCCGCCGTCAACGATCAATCCGCCGATTGAGTTGCCGTGGCCGCCAAGAAATTTGGTGAGCGAATGCACGATGATGTCGGCGCCGTAGTCGATCGGCTTGCACAAATAGGGCGTTGCAAGGGTGTTATCGACAATCAGTGGTACGCCCGCCTTGCGTGCGATTTTTGCGATAGCTTCGATATCGGTGATGATGCCGCCCGGATTGGCGATCGATTCAATGAAGATGCATTTGGTCTTCGGCGTAACAGCTTTTTCGAATGAGGCGAGGTCGTCTGGGTCGGCCCATACGACGTTCCAGCCGAAATTCTTGTACGAGTGATTGAACTGATTGATCGAGCCGCCGTAGAGCTTTTTCGATGCGACGAATTCGTCGCCGGGCGCCATAAGCGCGTGCATCACGATCACTTGTGCAGCGTGGCCGGAGGCGACTGCCAGGCCGGCGGTGCCACCCTCGAGTGCTGCCACGCGCTCTTCCAATACCGCGCAGGTTGGATTGCCAATGCGACTATAGATATTGCCGAAAGTTTGCAGGCCGAACAGCGCGGCAGCATGCTCGACGTCGTCGAATACAAAGGAGGTGGTTTGATAAATCGGCGTCACCCGGGCGCCGGTGGTCGGATCGGGCTTGGCGCCTGCATGAATGGATAGCGTTGCAAAACCCGGAGTGCGTTCGGCGTCGGCCATGGATCCCTCGGTCAATTGTTGGAAGCGGGAGCTTACGGTTCCCGCCCGGAATGCGGCGGCGATTAGTGGGGCCGGACTCCCGCGGCGTCAAGGCGATATCAGTGGTGGCGAGAAATTCAGCGGTTTTTGTCACTTTCAGACATGCCGCCGAGGCGCATACGCTGCACACCCTTGCCGAGAGCCTGCGCGCGTTTTGAGGAAAGTGTCCGCGAATTCACGCCCATCCATGAAATCTCAGACGACAGACGTCCGTATTCGATTTTCGGACATCGATTCATCACAACTTTCAATCCAGCGTCTTCAGCCCGATTGGCCGCTTCATCGTTACGCACCGTGAGTTGCATCCAAATTACTTGCGGTTTGGGCTTAAGCGCCAGTGCTTCATCGACAATCGGTAAGACATGCTCGGAGGCCCGAAAAATGTCGATCATGTCCACTGGTTCAGGAATATCGGATAGTTTTGCATAAACCTTTTGCCTGAGGATTCTTTTTCCGGCCTGACCAAGATTAACCGGGATCATGCGGTAGCCGCGCTCCATCAAATATTTGAATGCAAAATAGCTAGGCCTGTTCTCGTTCGGCGAGATGCCGACCATAGCGATTGTCTTCACCGAACTGAGAATGCCGCGGATATAGCTGTCGGAGTAGGTGTCGTGATTCATTCCGACAGCGATGCCGATTGTTTTGCAATGCTTGCGCGGAGACGAGCGTTCTCAGCTTCCAGTTCTGCGATTTTGGCTTGCACGGTGGCAAATGCCCCCTCGAGTTCTGCTTCGGTAAAACGCGTGACAATATGCGAGGAGCAGTTCACGTCCCAAGCCTCGATAGTGAAAAGGATAGCCCGCTCAGGCCGGGCTTTATAGCCTTTGTCGAACAGGCGCTCGATGAGGGCAGGATCGTTTTCAGCCATACGCGCGCGGCCCCAAAGCTTGATGCGCTGACGTCGCGTCGGGTCGAGCAAGAACAAAAACGCGCGGTCATTTTCGGAGAGGTTGGCGAGCGTGATGTATTGCCTGTTGCCGCGGTAGTCGGCAAAGCCGAGCGTCTTGTCGTCGATAACTTTAATAAATCCCTTGGGCCCGCCTCGGTGCTGGAGATAGGGCGCGCCGTCTGCGGTCGCGGTGGCGAGGAAAGCGGTATCCTGTTCGGCAATAAATTTTGTGAGCTCACGCGTGACCCGATCAGGGAATCCATCAACCATGCGCCGCTCGTATGCCTTTGCCGAACCACGCTCGGCCTGCGCCTGCTGAGCAGCCGCCGTGAAGACCCGGCTGGAATTGTTCATGTGTGCACCGCCACTCGGCTGTCGCCCCTGTCCTTCGGGGATTTAAAGATAGCCCCTCACTGTTGCTCACGGTAGGGCCGCGCGTGTTCAATTTGGGCAGGATTGCGGTGGCAAGCGACATAAGATGGTCATGCTGGTTTGCTGCGATCCGAACGCTGAGGGGCGCCGCCTAGGTTGTGCCAAAACAGGAGGCGTTCGAATGTGTGACTACAGTCTTCACGACATTGCATCCCGACCCGCCAAGGTCGGCGACAAGCTGATATCGACTCAATTTCCAAATGCGATCACGCGCGGTTTTTCGGATCCGGCGGAGCCGCGCGTGGCTGTCTGTCTGCTGCCTGGGACGGAGCTTGCATTCGAGAACGAAGTCGAATGTGACGCTTCGTTCCGGTTCTTGCCCACCCGGAAATTAACTCACAAGGTGGCGCGCTTCCGGCAAGTGAACCTCAATCGGCCCGCGGCGCATCACGATGCGTTGGAGTTCCCGGATGGCAAGATCGTGCTGGTTACGGATCTCTGCGAGGGCCAACGCGCGACCGTGCTGCAGTTGCCGAGCACCGCACGGCCTGCCAATGAGGAAGGCGAGCCGGCAGATCAGAAAAATGAGCCACTCATCGCCGACGCGATAGACTGACTGCTGATAAATCAGGGAGCCACCGGACAACCGGTGGCTCTCGGTAAAGTCTGTATGCGCAGCGAAGGCATCACTTTTTCTGCGCGTGGACGACTTTTTTGCAGGCCTCTGTTAGCTGGGCATACTGCTTGTTGAGGCAAGGGATAACGCGACCACCTCCAGGCATCGTTCCTTTGCAGTATTTGTCATAGTCGCCCTTGCAGGCGGCACGTTGTTCGGCCGTGAAATTCTGACAGACGGCGGGAGAGAGGGAGGTAAGAATAAGCATACCCGCAGACAATAGCGTGCGCATCATTCGTCCTTTTATGGTTCAGCGAGGTGCAGCGAATGCGGCCAATGGGCCGATGGTCAAAATACCAGTGCCAATGCAGGCTGTTGTCACAACGGCAATGTCGTTGGGGCAGGGCAAACCACATTGCCAAAGCGCGATGATGAAGAAGCCCACAGAAAGCGAAAGTCCCCACGCGGTGCCGGCGACGATCATGCGGATTAGTGCGCGGCAATCAATGCGCGAAAGCGTGAGCACCATCAACAATCCTCCCATTTCGGCTCGCGCTTGTCGATGAAGGCGTTCAAGCCTTCCTTGGCGTCGCGCGTCATTAAATTATCGACCATTACTTCGGAGACGTACCGGTAAGCTTCGGCCAAGTTCATTTCCGCTTGCCGGTAGAAGCCCTCTTTCCCGATTTTCACAATGTGACTGGATTTGCCCGCGATCTGGCGGGCAAAATCCAAGGCTTTTTCGCGTTCCTCTCCGGGATTCACAACTCGGTTGATCAGGCCGATGCGATAGGCGTCCTCCGCAGATACGGCCCCGCCAGTCAGCAGCATCTCCATGGCATGCTTGCGCGCGATGTTGCGCGAGAGCGCGACCATCGGGGTCGAACAGAACAAGCCAATATCAACACCAGGCGTGGCAAACTTCGCTACGGTTGACGCGACAGCGAGATCGCAGCTCGCGACGAGCTGACAGCCAGCGGCCGTCGCCACACCTTGCACGGCGGCAATTACTGGCTGCGGCACATTGATTATCTGCTGCATCATCGCGCTGCACATGGTCATCATGCGCCGAAAATACTCGCGGCCACCGTCGGCGTCGCTGCGCCGGCTTGTGAGTTCCTTGAGGTCGTGTCCGGCGCAGAAAGCAGGGCCGCTTGCTGCAATCACCACGGCGTGGAAAGTTCTATCGGCGGCGATTTCAGTCAAAGCACTGGAAAGGGCGCTCAGCACCGCCTCCGACAAGCTATTGCGGGCTTCAGGCCGGTTGAGCACAAGTATAGCGACGTCTTTATTGCGCTCGCGCAACAGCACCGGCGCATCGACAGTGAGGGTGGCAGTCGGAGCGTTCATCAGAAGTGTTCCCAAGTCTTAATTCCGTCGAATCTTAACCCGAAGCGGGACCCATGCAAGGCTCGGAACGTCGGTCGAACTCGCGTTAGTGGGGGTCATGGCCAAACGACACACGAAATCGAAGCACTCGAAACGCAAAAGGCGTTGGTCGGCGCGCGTCACCCGCGAAAGCGACGCGCTTACGCTTGAGAAGGGTGTTTTCACCAAACCCACCCCGCGAAAGATCGCGGTTTCCCTTAAGCGCTCGGCCGACCGCAGCCGGCGGCGCAAGTCGAATTCCTACCGCTCGGCAATGTCGATGCTCACCTTCTTCATCAATCGCGCTGGTAAGGGGCTTTCCAGGGCTCGCAAGCAGAAGCTGGAAAAGGCCAAGGACGAACTGCGCAAGCTTTACGGCAAGACCTGAATTGCCCGATTGACCTGACAGCCGCGCCGTCTAAGACCAAAGCGCCGGATCGGCCGGCGAGGGGAGGACGCGTATGCCGGCTCCGGCAATGAATGCCGACGAAATCGCAAAGCTGCTGCACGAGGTGTTTCCTCAAGGGTTTTATCCCGGTTGCGGCTTGACGATCGAGCGGGTCGAATACGCAGACGTTCGCGTAAGACGGCACTTTCAGGAGGATTCCATTCGGCCGGGCGGCACCATTTCCGGGCCCACCATGATGGAGCTCGCCGATTTTGCAATGTATGTTGCCGTTTTTTCCGCTGTCGGCCCTCAGCCGCTCGCGGTCACCACCAATCTCAACATCAATTTCCTGCGCAAGCCGGGAAAGGGTGATCTGATTGCGGATGCCCGATTGATGAAAATCGGCAAGCGGTTGGCGGTGGGGGAAGTCACGATCTGTTCGGACGGGGCGTCCGAACCGGTCGCTCATGTCACGGCGACTTATTCGATCCCTTGATACACCCATTAGTCTCTGGTGATATATTACCATTCTACTATGCAATTGATTTTCCTATATAAAAATCACAAGTAGTGCTTGACCGGGAGTTTGCCCCTGGTTAGATAGCTCGCCTTCAGCGCAACTGGGGCGCGCTTACGGTTTCCAGGGAATGATCATGAAGACTTATTCGGCCAAGGCTGCCGACATCGAGAAGAAGTGGGTGACCATCGACGCCACCGGGATTGTCGTCGGGCGCCTTGCCTCGATCGTCGCATTGCGGCTGCGCGGCAAGCACAAGGCGACTTACACACCACACGTCGACGATGGCGACAACGTCATTGTCATCAATGCTGCAAAGGCGGTGCTCACCGGCCGCAAGCGTGACAAGAAGGTTTATTACCATCACACTGGCTTCATTGGCGGCATCAAAGAGCGCACGGCCAAGGCGATCTTGGAGGGCCGCTTCCCCGAACGCATCGTCGAAAAGGCGGTAGAGCGCATGTTGCCACGCGGGCCGCTTGGCCGCGTGCAGCTCGGAAACTTGCGGGTCTACCCGGGCCCTGCGCATCCCCATGAGGCGCAGAAGCCCGAAAAGCTCGATGTCGCCGCGATGAACCGCAAGAACGTGAGGAGTGTCTGATCGTGGCCGAGACCATGCAATCACTGGAAGGATTGGCGACCCTCAAGCCGGCAGCGCCTGAAGCGCCGAAATATGAAAAGAAGGTTGATGCTCAGGGCCGGGCCTATGCCACGGGCAAGCGCAAGAACGCAGTCGCGCGAGTCTGGATCAAGCCTGGCTCGGGCAAGATC
>DASSLE010000146.1:0-6453 GCA_035689725.1 Pseudolabrys sp. | reverse complement strand
ATGTCGCCGTAGACGACCCCGATGCTGCCGAGGGTGAGTGCCCAGAAACCGACCCGGACCGGCGCCTCGCTGCCGCCGTTGGCCGCGATCGGACCGCCGTGGGCGGCGGCAGTGCTGTGAGACATGGAGTTGCCTGGATTTATTGCAATGCAAAAAATCTGTGGGACGCGGCTAATAACGCCGGAACCTCGGGGTCGGCACAGCCATTTCCGCAAAGCAGCTCAGCGAGCCATGCGAAAAATGCAGCAGTCTCCGAGGTTTTTTATTGTTTTATCAATGTGTTAGATAGCAATGCCCAAGGGCATTATATTTTTCAGACCGTCACTTGGGTACCCACCTCGACCACTCGCCCGGTTGGTATTTGAAAAAAGTCGGTGGCATCGCTCGCCGACCGCGCCAGCGCAATGAATAGGTGATCCTGCCATGACGGCATGCCCGATTTCGCCGATGGCTTGAGCGCACGCCGCGACAGGAAAAACGAGGTCGACATAATGTCAAAATGCCAACCATGCTTGCGCGCGATCGCAAGCGCTTTCGGCACGTTGGGTTGCTCCATGTAACCGAATTTCAGCGATACCCGCGAAAAATGCTCCGTCATCGGTGTGATCCGCACCCGCTCCTCTTCGCGCACACGAGGCATATCAGCAGTAATGATCGTGAGTATCACATTGTTCTCGTGCAGCACCTTATTGTGCTTGAGATTGTGCAACAGTGCGGTCGGTGCAAATTCCGGATCGCTGGTAAGAAACACGGCTGTACCAGGCACAGTATGTGGAGGCTTCTTCTCCAAACTGCGGAATAGAGTGTCGAGCGGCACTTCAGTTCGTCGCGTTTTGCTAATCAGGATTCCGGTTCCGCGTCGCCACGTCAGAATCAGCAGCACCATGGTGGCGCCAAACAGTAGCGGCGCCCAGGCGCCCTCGAACAATTTGAGGAAGTTGGCCGAAAAGAAGACCACGTCGACGATCACAAACGGTGCAATCAAAAGCAGCGTCCTCCAAAGTGGCCACTGCCATCCTCTCCAGATCACAACAAATGCAAGTATTCCGTCCACAACCATGGTCGTCGCAACCGCAATGCCATAGGCGGAGGCGAGCGCGCTCGAAGTACGGAACAGACCGACCAAGAGCAATACCCCGATCATCAGCGAGACGGTCACACGCGGAATATAGATCTGGCCAACATGCGAGGCCGAGGTGTGCAAAATAGCGAGCCGCGGCAATAGGCCGAGTTGGATCGCCTGATGCACGAGTGAATAGGCACCCGTGATAACCGCTTGGCTCGCGATTACTGTTGCGGCCGTCGCCAGCACGATCATCGGCAGCAGGAAAGTCTCAGGGACCAGCCTGTAGAACGGGTTCTCGATCGCCGCTGGGTCCGCTAGCACCTTGGCACCCTGGCCAAAATAGTTAATCAGCAGCGCGGGCAGTACCAGGCTCAGCCACGCAGTCTGAATAGGCTTGCGCCCGAAGTGGCCGAGATCGGCATAGAGAGCCTCGCCGCCGGTTACCACCAAGAATACCGCGCCAAGGGTCACCAACCCGATCGCGCCGTGGTGGACAAGGAAATCAACACCGTAAAACGGATTGATGGCAGTGAGTACGGTCGGATCGTCGAGAATGTGTAGGGCACCAGCGATCGCAATCGATAAGAACCAAACGACCATAACCGGTCCGAACATCGCCGCCACTTTGGCGGTGCCGCGACTCTGCGCCGCGAACAAGGCGATCAGAATGATGACCGTGAGCGGCACAACAAAATCGCTGAACGCCGGGCTCGCTAGTTTTAGCCCTTCCACCGCAGAGAGCACCGAGATTGCCGGGGTGATCACGGAGTCGCCCAGAAACATCGAGGCGCCGATTACGCCGACAATGAAAACGAAAGCAGTGCGCCGGCCAAGTGCTCGCGTCGCCAGCGCAGTAAGCGAAAGGGTGCCGCCCTCGCCGTTATTGTCAGCACGGAGTAAGATCAGAACGTACTTGAGCGTCACCGTTACGATGAGTGCCCAGACGATGAGCGAAAGCACACCGAGCACGACACCGCGACTAACGACTTGGTTATTGCTTGCCGCGATTGCCGCCTCACGAAAGGCGTAGAGGGGACTTGTGCCAATGTCCCCATAGACGACGCCGACACTGCCAAGTGCCAAGGGCAAAAGCCCGGGAGGCGTGTCATGTCCTGCACCTGCGGACGCCGTGATTTGGTTCGCGCCGTCACTCATTAAATAATGCCGCGGATCGCCGAAGGTTTGAAGCCGGGCCTTATATCACCGTAGGAGCCCAGAGAATACCGGGACTACCCAAACCGAACTAGCTGGGATCGGTCCAAGGCCGGCGCTTCCGTGCAACTTAAGGGGTTAGACCGGCCGGCGGTGGCGGCTCTTCGCGCATCAAAGTAATTGTTACGCGGCGGTTTGGCGACATATAAGGGTCATCAAGGAAGAGCGGATCGGTGTTGGCCTTTGCCGCCACCTCGTCTCGGCCCTCAAATTAATCGGAGGAGTGCGACCCATGCGTGAGATCGGCCATTTCGTAGGCGGCAAGGCGGTGAAGGGAAGCTCCGGTCGCTTTGGCGATGTTTTTGATCCCAATACCGGCGAGGTTCAGGCCAAGGTCGCGCTCGCCAAGCACTCCGAAGTCGAGCACGCAATCGCCAATGCCCAGGCGGCTCAACCGGGCTGGGCGGCGACCAATCCGCAACGTCGCGCCCGGGTCATGTTCAAATTTCTCGAGCTAGTTCAGAAGGAATTCGACGCGCTCGCCAAACTTCTCTCCACCGAACACGGAAAAACGATCCCAGACGCACGCGGCGACATCCAACGCGGTATCGAAGTGGTGGAATTTGCCTGCGGGATTCCACATTTGCTGAAAGGCGAATTCACTGAAGGCGCCGGACCTGGAATTGATTTGTATTCCGTCCGGCAGCCACTAGGCGTCGTCGCGGGCATTACTCCATTTAATTTTCCGGCAATGATTCCGATGTGGAAATTCGCACCGGCAATTGCCTGCGGCAACGCCTTTATTCTTAAGCCGTCCGAGCGAGATCCGTCCGTTCCGATGCGTCTTGCCGAATTGATGATCGACGCCGGACTGCCTCCTGGCATACTCAATGTCGTCAACGGCGATAAAGAAGCAGTCGATACACTGCTCACCGATCCGCGCGTGATGGCGATCGGATTCGTTGGCTCATCGGCAATCGCGGAGTACATCTATTCAACCGGCTGCGCCAACGGGAAACGCGTTCAATGCTTCGGCGGCGCCAAGAACCATATGATAGTGATGCCCGACGCCGACATGGACCAGGCGGTGGATGCTCTGGTCGGCGCGGGATATGGCTCTGCCGGCGAACGCTGCATGGCGATATCAGTGGCAGTGCCAGTCGGCAAAAAGACCGCTGACATTCTTGTTGAGAAGCTCATCCCGCGCGTCGAAAGCCTAAAGATTGGACCGTCAAACGACCCGCAAGCCGACTATGGGCCGCTGGTGACAAAGGCGCATCTCAACAAAGTGAGGGATTATGTCGACATCGGCGTCAAGGAAGGCGCCAAGCTCGTCGTCGACGGCCGCGGTTTTAAACTGCAAGGCTACGAGAACGGAAATTTCATGGGCGGCTGCCTGTTCGACGATGTGAAGCCGAATATGCGTATTTACAAAGAAGAAATTTTCGGCCCTGTTCTTTCGGTAGTGCGTGCGAAAGATTACGAAGAAGCGGTGCGGCTTCCTTCCGAACATGAGTACGGAAACGGCGTTGCCATCTTCACGCGCGACGGTGACGCCGCTCGCGATTTCGTCAACCGAGTGCAGGTTGGCATGGTGGGCGTGAATTTCGCAATTCCGGTTCCGCTCGCCTATCACACCTTCGGTGGCTGGAAGCGCTCGGGTTTTGGCGACCTCAATCAGCACGGACCAGATTCGATCCGTTTTTACACCAAGACCAAGACCATCACCTCGCGCTGGCCGACCGGCACGAAGGAAGGCGCCGAGTTTGTAATTCCGACCATGAAATAAGGCAGGCTGGGGGGATGGTTGTCGTCAGGCCCGCAATCAGTGTCCTTGTCGTCCTGACGCTGACGGGCTGCGCCGGGGAGCAGCTCTCTTTAGGCTCATCGGCGCGAGCACCAGTGGATGAATCCATGACCGGCCGCTGGATTTTGAGCGTCCCGAACGCGCCCTCCTGCGGTCTGGAATTCGGCGGCGCCGCGGGGGCACGTGCCGGCTCGGTCGCCCCGGATGGAGGCTGCCCAGGCAATTTCTACATGAGCCGGCGTTGGGCGATGGAGGGTAGCGCTCTTACGATCACCGGCCAAGAAAGCCAGCCGCTGGCACAGCTTAAGGTCGTCGGCACCCGCTTCGAAGGTCAATCCGGCGCCGGCGTGCCGGTTACGCTATCCCGCTAGATCACAGTCAGACTGGAGCCCCCATGTCGGAATATCAACTTTATTGCTTCGCCCAATCCGGCAACGCCTATCGTGCAGCGTTGATGCTCAACCTGATTGGCGTCGACTGGGAACCAATCTGGGTCGATGCCTTTGGTGCAATGGTCCAACGCACACCGCAGTTTCGCACCGACGTCAATGAAATGGGCGAAGCGCCCGTGCTCGTGCATGGCAAGAAGAAACTCACGCAATCCGGCGTGATACTCACCTACCTCGCCAAACGTAGCGGAAAGTTCAAACCGGAGAACGAGGACGAAGAACTGGAAGCGCTGCGCTGGATCATTTTCGACAATCAGAAGGTCAATGGCTTCCTCGGTCCGTTCCGGTTCCTAAAAAATTTCGCAACCCCCCCAGGCGACCCGGCAGTATTGGCGTTTCTTAAGGGGCGCATCGACGGCAACCTTGCGATAGTCAACAAGCGATTGACCGGGCGGGAGTTTCTCGTCAGCGACAAGCCGACCATCGCCGACATATCGATGACTGGCTATCTTTATTATCCGGCTGAGGAATTCGGATTCGATATCGCCAAAGATCATCCGGCGGTCGGAGCTTGGCTTGAACGTATAAAAGCGCTGCCAGGCTGGAAGCATCCTTATGAACTGATGCCCGGCTACCCGCTCGGGAAGAACTGACTTCAGTTCAGGCGTGCCGGCCGATCGCGGTCTGACTCATGTTGGCCAGACGAGAATGCTGCATCGCTTGCAGGCGCCGTGGCCGATGCAGCCGTGGCCCTAGCGTCCTTACGCTGGTATTCGCGATAGGACAGCCAACCGAGTGGCAAACACGCGAGGTAAGCGAGCGTACCGACTGTGAGCACTTGCCAGGGGTAGCTGATCAACATAGCAAAGAACAAAACGACCATAACGAAAACCGGCAACACCATTTCCGGCGGTACGCGTTTGCCCACGCGTTTTCCTGAAAATACCGGCAGGCGAGACACCATCAAAAGCGCGATCAACAGCGTGTAGAAAAAGGTGAGCCACACCGTAATGAGGCTGACTGGTACTCCGAGAAAACTCACGTAGATCGGCAACAGCACAGTGATGGCTCCAGCCGGAGCCGGAATGCCGGTAAAGAAATTTCCTGCCCATACCGGCTTGTTAGGATCGTCGATCATCACGTTGAAGCGCGCGAGCCGTAAGCCGGCGCAAATTGCAAAAACCAATGCGGCAATCCAGCCGGCCGATTTGAGTTCGTGCAAGCCCCAGAAATAAAGGATCAATGCCGGCGCTACACCGAAATTGACGAAGTCGGCGAGGCTGTCGAGTTCAGCACCAAAACGTGAGGTGCCCTTGAGCATTCGCGCAACGCGTCCGTCGATTCCATCGAGCAATGCGGCAAACACGATCGCGGCCAGCGCCAATTCAAGCTTGTCTTCCACCGCCACGCGGATCGCAGTCAGACCTGCACAAAGCGCGAGCAGTGTAATCAGGTTTGGCACCAGCGTACGAACCGGAATCGCCTTGAAACGGCGGCGAAACGGCGGTGGCGCGGGATCAAACGGCGGAAAAACCATGGATATAATATAAGCCCATAATGCCCCGAGCGCCACGGTACGCAAATCGGTTTGGCCCGGCCTCGTTAGCGAATTACCCGCTGCGAAATGCCCGACCCGCCTCGCCGGCGCGCAGATCGGCAAGCACCGTTTCGCCGGCAATTGAAGTTTGGCCCACCGCCACAAGCGGCGGGGTGCCCTCAGGCAGGTAGACATCAAGACGTGAACCGAAACGGATCATACCAAAGCGTTCTCCGGTGCCGATCGGTTGACCAGTACGTACAAAGCAGACTATGCGCCGGGCGACGAGGCCAGCGATCTGCACCACGGCGATGCGTGCACCGCTGGTCGCGATCACGAGCGAATTGCGCTCGTTGTCGGCGCTTGCCTTGTCGAGGTCGGCATTGAAGAACTTCCCGGGCTGATAGACGATTTTCTCGATCTCCCCGGCGACCGGGCTGCGGTTCACGTGGCAGTCGAACACGCTCATGAAGATCGAGATGCGTGGCAACGCCTTGTTGCC